>PFTH01000059.1 GCA_002789465.1 Candidatus Roizmanbacteria bacterium CG_4_9_14_0_8_um_filter_34_12
GTTCTTTTTCCTCATCACGATTGTGAGCCAAAGTCTTTTTTAGTTTTTCGTCTTTGGTCGCTTGGGTTCGTTCTTCATAAACATTGATTGCATCAAGTTCTTCAATAAGAGACTGTCTCGCACGAGCTAAGTTTTTTGCTTTTCCATTTTGTTTTTCCGCATCTTGGGTTAAGTTATATGTCATAATTTATCACCTTCTTAAAATAATCAAAATAAATAATAAGCTCCTAATAAAAACATAATTATACTTTCTACCAATGTAATCCAGGTAATAAATTTTGGAGAGGCTAACCACAGTTTCATAGTGAAAAAGGCAACAAAAAAAACCAACAACTCATCAAACATATAAAAAATCACATACAAAATAATATAGGAAAGATAAAGCCAGCTTGAAAGTTGAGCTTTGGTTAATATACCAGCAAAGGCAACTGGCACAGCGGCTGAACATGGAAACTCAACAACTGTAATCACCACAGCAAATAACAAAATGGAAGTAAAAATTGTCAAAGTTTTTGCTTTGTTATCAATAAGCGATTGAAATTTTTTTGAAAAGCTTCCTTCTATTTTTTGGGCTGTCCCGATTTCACAGGTTGGTCCTTGTTTTCTAAACCTTATAAACTCTTTTAGAAAATAGGTTCCGCCTAAAACAGTTAAAATACCTATTACAATTTCCATCTGCCGAAGATAGGGAGAAATGATATTGAATAGTTGATACCAGAAAAATATCAAAAGACCATAAATAAGGGCGGTTGTCAGTATAAAACTTCCTCCAAAAATAAGAGTCTTGAGTCTTGACTTCAAGGATAAAACCAAAGCTAGAATAATCAGTAGTGCCCCTAAAGAACAAACATTAAATCCATCCATAATCCCTAAGATGATAGCGATAACAGGTAAAGCAACCTTATTAGGTTCAACTTTTCCAATAAAAGGCAAGGTTAATGTATCGCTTGAAGTACGGTCGTTTTGAGTGGCAGAATTTGGTTTTTCAATTGCATCAATAATGCATTTTTTGATCTGATTGGAAATTTCTTCACTAAAACCAATGAAATATTGTTTATCAATAAAGATAACAGGTATAAGGCCTTGCGATTGAGGATCTACTTTATAATTTTTGTAAAATTTAATCAGGCGATTGTTGTTTTGAGAGATTTCGTATTGATTCAAGATTAGTTGGGGTTGCTCTTTTTTTAGATTAGTTAGAAACTCCTTTGCTTTAGCGCAATGAGGACAGGTGGTACTATAGAAAAAGTCTATCTGAATAAATTGGGCAGAAAAAACACTCCTCTGAAAAAATAACATAAAAATAATAAAAAAAACAGGAAAGACTAATTGTTTAATTTTTATTTTCATAACCATCTTCTAATTTTATTTTTATAATCTTTATATTTTTGACCAAATATTTCTTCAAGGGTTTCTTCCTCGTGGGGAATAAATTTTGTTTCCAGAATAATAAACATTAAAACTGGTGTTAAAAAAGGAGATAGTGTTCCTAATAAAATAGATAGACCAAGAAGAACTGAAACAAAACCCAAATACATCGGATGACGACTGAAACTAAATGACTTACTAGTAATTAGAACCGATGGTTTTTCAAAGGGTTTAACAGTTGTTTTGTTCGTCTTAAACGCATTGTCTGCCCAGATATTTATCACTATGCCAAAAATAACAAATACTATTCCTAATAAGTTTAAAGGGTAATAAACAATCTTCGTTATAGGAAAGAAAATATACAACATAACTGTCGCTATTAAACAAATAAAAAAATATATTGGTGGAAGAATTTTTTTATCTTTTCTCATTTTTCTTCTATTTTAATTGCCTTTCCTTTTATAATTGCTTGGGCCACTTTCTTTATAACGCTGCTTAATATTCTTGCAAATGTCGGTTGTGAGATTTTCATTTTTTCTGCAGCTTCAGTTTGTTCTAATCCATCAACTTCGTGTAACTTTAGTGCTTCCAATTCATCAGGCAACAGAACAACTTCTTCAAGTTCTCTCAAGGGAATTCCTTGGGGCTTAAAATAATAAACATTCGGATTAAATCGCAAACATCGAGGGATTCTTGGTCTTGGCATATTTTTGGATAATTGTAATTTATAATCTTTGTTCGTTAACTCTACTGATTATTTTTTTAAATATTTCTTTGTAAATTGGATTTATAACCACAACTGGTATCATTTTTATCATAGAGTCAACAAAATCTTTGCTATAAGGAATTTTACCAAGAATTGGGATCTTGCTTTTTTTGGCAAATTTTTCAATTTTTAAACAAAAACTTTTTTCCAGGTCAAACTTATTAATGACAATTCCATGTTTAATTTTAAAATGATCTGCCAGATATAATACTCTTTTTAAGTCATGTAGAGCGGAAGGGGTTGGTTCTGTCACAGCGACAATGTAATCGGTCCCAACCAGTGAAGCAATTACTAGACAACCAATTCCAGCGGCAGAATCTATCAGAATTGTCTTTGCCTTGATTTTTTTATTAATTTCTTCAGCGCGTTTCCTAACTTCAGCTACTACCTCACCTGATGCCAGTTCTCCCAACTTAAGTTCACCTGTTATTAAATCAACGCCATAATTTTTACCAGTATAAATTGTTCCAATTTCTTTTTTAGTTTCAGAAATGGCCCCATATGGACAAGCTACCACACAAGCCTTGCAACCAATACAAACATCTTTTACAAAAGCGGGGTATTTTCCTTCTACAAAAACTATGGCATTTTGTTTACAAACAGAGGCACATCTTCCGCATTTTAGACATTTATGAAAATCCCATTTCGGTATTGGCTGATAAACCTTAATATATTTTTTTATTTTTACAGAAAGCATTAAATGGTCGTTAGGACATTCAACATCGGCATCTATCAGCATGGTTGTATTTTTTTCAGCAAACTCAACCGCCAAAGAAGTAGCTACTATTGATTTGCCTGTACCACCTTTACCACCAGTTATTGCAATTTTCATAATTGATGCTCCTGACAAATATTTGATAAATCCGCCTTCTTGACTTTATGGTTTTTCCACATATTAAAAATTTCTCTGACTGTTTTAGCCTGACAAACATATACTTCTATTCCAAGTTGACGCATAAATCAAGAGCCCGAGGTCCAAGCTCTTGACACAGCAGAATATTGGCATGATGTTTTTTCATAAGTTCCGGCGGAAGACCAATGCCACCTATATGCTCACTGGTATTTTTTATTATTTCAAGAACTTTCCCTTTTTCATCAAGAAACGTATATGTATTGCATCTGCCAAAATGCAAGGCAACATTTCCTTCTAACCCCTTGTTATTATCGGTAGGAATAACTATTTTTATCATATGTTTATTTCGGTTGTTTAAGTCCTCCATCTATAAATTTTTGTATAACTTCCTTTATTGACCCAAAACCATTATAAACCTGAATATTGAACTGTTTTAAAACATCTAAGGCTTTTGGTCCAACTTCTCCTGTTATAACTACATCGGCACCCTTTTCAGCTATTATTTTGGCAGCGGATATTCCTGCCCCAACACTCTGATCTATGCTAGTATTTTCTACAACCTCAATTCCCTTTATTTTTTTATTATCAATTTCCACAACAAGAAAATAAGGGCATCGACCAAAGACTTCGGTTACTTTACTTTCTAGATTTTTTCCAGCAGAACTAATTGCAATTTTCATATTTTTTTAACAAACGTCATATTTGACGTGGTAAAATAATTGGTAAAGTCCCTGCCTAGTCTAAATCGTTTTGTCCTTGACTAAGCAGGGACTCTTTTTACTTCTGCTTGTCATCGGTTAACTCTTTATCTACATCTTCCATCTCTTCTTTAAGTGCTTTTTTATAATCTTCCAAATCTGTTTTAGACCAAGCTTGGCCTCCACCAAAAAACCTACCCAGTCCTCTGCGTCCTCCTCGACCAAAACCAAATCCAAATCCTCGACCCATACCTTTTCCACAACGTCCCATTCCACGTCCTGTCATTGGTCCTGCTCCTTGTGGTCCTGTTCCATCAAATGCTGGCATATTTTTTCACCCCCTTTAGAAACTGTTTACGAATTTTAATGAGTAACTACAGTTTCTTAAGCCCGCCAGCAATTGCTCTTTGAGCCGCAGTAGAAATCTACTAAGGCGAAAAGTAAGATGCGGCGGGAAAAATCATTTATTAAACTAATAATAATGAATACGTATTCATTATAATATTAACTGTGTAGTCTTGTCAAGTTAAGTTTATTTCTTCTTTCTACAGATAGAAGAATATGGACAACCAAAACATGGATCACTACTTTTTAAAATTCTAATTTTTTTAATCAAGTAAACAAATATATATAGTAAAGCTCCTGAGACAATAATTCCTATTAAGATAATTTCTCCAATCGACATATTTATTTTTTAACTAAAACCTA
>PFTH01000191.1:0-463 GCA_002789465.1 Candidatus Roizmanbacteria bacterium CG_4_9_14_0_8_um_filter_34_12
TCAAGAACGTCTCCACGATAAAGACCAAATTCAACTTGCATTCTTAAGGCTGCTGAGGATGACAGTATGGATAGTGCGAATTCATCGTCGAGTTGGCCGTGATTTTGCAATTCATGAAGTAATGTCTTAACACTTTCAAAGTTTCCTTTTCCTGAAGCTTCTTTAATACTGTTTAACGCGGCAGCATGTTGTTCCTTAATTATTAGTTTTTGTTCACCAGGTTTTGGTCGTGCACCGATTTCTCTATCAAGGAAGGTTCTTACTTTTTTTTGAGCAAGTTCAGTTTGTTGTTCTCTTTCACTTTGAACAATCGTTTTACCAGTGGCGATTGATATTAATGCTGTAGCGCCAGAATCAATTGGTTGTTCAGGCATATAAATGATTTTACTTCTTCTTCTTCTTGTCAAACGAAAAAAACAAAAGTTAAGAGTTAGGGATTAAGAAGGAATAGAAAATAAGGCCT
>PFTH01000191.1:874-5004 GCA_002789465.1 Candidatus Roizmanbacteria bacterium CG_4_9_14_0_8_um_filter_34_12
AACAGTTGATTAAAAAGTTGAAAAAAATTTAATGAGCTGTCGGATTTTGTATTCATCTCGTGCAGAAAAATATCTTACTAGATTAATTTCTTCTAAGCTTAATACAATCTTAAACAGAATTGAATATGTGAGTTTACCCCGTAACCAGAAAGCTCTGGGTGTAAACCCAGAGATGAATGAGTATTCATTACGCAATGACCGTGAAAATGTCCTGAACGTAAGCTCGGGGTTACGGGGTTTAAATTCTTTCAAACAAGATAATAATATTAAAAAATTATCAGGAACGGTTTCAAGCTTTAGATTGAGGGTTGGAGACATTAGAGTGATTTATGAGTTAAATACGCAAACAAAAACAATGTTTGTGGTGAAAATTGCCCCACGCGGATCAATCTATGGTTAGTAAAAAACAGAATAATTCCCTGTCATTCCCACGAAAGTGGGCGACCGTCCCCTTTAGGTGGAATCCAGGCTAAGTTTCTGGATCCCCGATCAGGTCGGGGATGACGTTCTATTTTATGGTTGCTATATTTATAACAACTAAAAATAATAAATTATTTATTATTTCATGAAAAACCCAAAATATTTGGAGGAAGCGTTTCAGGAAATTTGCGAGGAAATGAAAGAGATTTTTATTAAAAAACACCGCGACTATGGAAAAGGAAACATTATGGACACTGGAGAGTTGGGGATTGCATTTCGTGAAAGTGACAAATTAAATCGCTTAAAAAATCTTTTGGCAAATAATAAATGTCCGGATAACGAAAGTATTGACGATTCATGGATGGATATTGGCGTTTATGCCGTGATTGCTCTAATGTTTCGCAAAAAATGGTTTCAAAGATTAAGTTTGAAAGAAAAAAGCCAACCTAAGTGATAAAATTCTCTTCATGAAATCAATAAACCAATTTGATTATTACTTACCTCCAGAATCAATTGCCAAGCAGCCTGCAGTTCCTCGTGATTATTCACGTCTGTTTGTTTACGATACTAAAACCAACGAAATTGTATTTGATAAATTTTATAACTTAGATAAATATCTACCAAAAAAATCATTTTTAGTGATGAATGATACAAAGGTGCTGCCAGCGAGGGTGGAGATGAAGAAGGCTACTGGGGGGAAGGTAAGGGTGTTATTTTTAGTAAATGAGATTATGTCAAGTAGTCAGTATCAAGTATTAAGTATTGAGCAAAATACAATTAGAATTTTTGTTGATCGTAAGGTAGATGTTGGGGATAAGTTATTTTTTAATAGTCAATATTTTGTGACCGTCACAGCTCAAGAGGAACATATTTTTACAGTGCAGTTTGATTTTTCAATTGGAGAGTTATTTCGGATTCTTGAGAAAAAAGGGACAATGCCGATTCCTCTCTACATAAAAAATTCACCCCTAAGTAGAAATGATTTATTACATAAATACCAAACAATCTTTGCTCGGGTACCAGTCGGCACCCGATTGATTGGACGATCGGCGGCTGCGCCAACTGCGTCTTTGCATTTTACAAATAGATTGCTTTCTAAATTAGAAAAAAAAAGAATAAATAAAACTTTTATTACTCTTCATGTAGGGATGGGAACTTTTGCATCCGTGACGGACGTAAATATTAGGCAAAAAAAACTGCATGAAGAATATTTTGAAATCAATAATGAAACGCTTCAATTAATTAATTTAATGAAGCAAGAAAGGAAAAAATTGGTGGCAGTGGGAACAACGGTGGTGAGAACGCTTGAGTCAGCTGAAATCAGTCTCCGCCAGGGGCGGGGTCAGTTGGAATCAGTTATGAAGAGAGGTCATTCTGGGGAGGAGCAAAGCGACGACTCCAGAATCAAACTAAGAAGATTCTGGACAAGCCAGAATGGCAAAGATACATTTATTTCAAAAACCGATTTATTTATACAATCAGGGTTTAAGTTTCAGTATGTTGACTCATTAATCACCAACTTTCATCTTCCCGGATCGTCTTTGATGATGTTGGTTGAGGCGTTTTTGCAGCATAAACAAGCCAAACATCACTTAGTTAACCTTTACCAAATCGCCATTAAAGAAAAATTCAGATTTTATTCGTTTGGGGATGGAATGCTGATAAGATAGTAGTTAGTTAATAAGTAGATAGGAGTTAGGAGGAATGAATGATTTCTAATTACTAATTGACCCAATTAACCTAATTAATATCCAATAACCAAACTTCCAATTGGGGATTGGGGTTTGTTTAGAAATCAGACCAATTAGGTAATTAGGTTAATTAAAGCCATATTCTTTAAACGTTACACATTTCGTGTTTCGCCGAGTCAAACTCGGCTTCGCGTTTTATGTTTGACATTATTATTGTTTTGTTTTAATCTTAACTCATATGACAAACATAAATTCGGAAACAAACCCGCTTGTTCAGTTAGAAAATTTGCTTGACGAATATTTAGTTAAGAAAACACCTTTCACATTACCTGGTGGATGGAGAGAGATGATTGTTAAATTTGCACCATGGATGAATTTGATTTTGATACTTGTGGCTTTGCCTGCGCTTTTAGCCTTTTTGGGATTGAGTACGATTTTTATGCCATTAAGTTATTTAGGTGGAGTGCAAACGGGTTTAAACTATACGCTTAGTTTAGTTGTTGCTGCTGTAGCTGTTGTGTTAAACGCAATTGCTATTCCAGGTTTATTTAAGCGAACTCGACAGGGATGGATATTTCTTTTCTATGCAACTTTAGTAGGCGTTGTTGAAAACGTAATCCATTTCAATATTGGTAATCTAATCCTGAGTTCACTTCTATCTTTGTATATTTTGTTTCAGGTGAAGGGATACTACAAATAGTAGTTAAGGTTAGTAGTTGGGAGTTAAGGGGTTGAAACCTCAATTCGTTAATCCGTTAGTTTTTTAGTTCGTTAATTTGTTAGAATACTCCAATGGCAAAGTTCTTTCGTAATTTATATCAGTCAAAAAAGTCAAAAGCAAGATTAGGAGAGATAAATACTGCTCATGGGACAATAAAAACTCCTGCATTTGTTCCGGTTGGGACAAAAGGGACAATCAAGGCGCTTTTACCTTTGTTAATAAAAGAAATTAAAATTCAAGTTGCTTTTGTTAATACTTATCATTTAGTGACACATCCGGGGGCAGAGATTATTGAAAAGGCTGGAGGAATTCATAAGTTTGCTAATTTATCAATCCCTTTGATGTCAGATTCGGGAGGATTTCAGGTTTTTTCTTTAGCAAATTCAAAAGTTAAAAATCAATTCTTCGACGTTGCTCAGGATGACCTTGAGCGAAGTCGAATGGGTCAAAAGTCAAAACTGCAAGTTAAAAATCAAAAGAAAGAGTGGGTAAAAATACTTCAAGACGATGGACAAAGACCAGAAAGACCAATGATTGAGAAAATTTCGGATGATGGAGTAAGATTTCGATCGGTGTTTGATGGAGAGCTGATTGAATTCACACCGGAAAAGTCAATGAAGTATCAAAAAATGATTGGAGCGGATATTAATATGGCACTTGATGAATGCACTTATTATCCATCTAGTCATAACTATGCCAGTAAAGCAATGGATAGAACTCATAAGTGGTTAACAAGATGTATTAATCAAGTTAAAAATCAAAAGTCAAAAATCAAAAGTGAAAATAAAAATTCCAAATTCCAAATTTTAGATTCTAAATTCCAATTTCTTTATGGTGTAATTCAAGGAGCAACATTTGAAGACTTACGAAAAAAATCGGCCGAATTTGTAGTTTCTCAAAACATTGATGGTGTGGCAATCGGAGGTGTGTCGGTTGGAGAAACTAAAAAAGAAATGCGGGAACAAGTTGAGTGGGTGGCAGAATATTTATCAAACGATAAACCCGTACATTTGCTTGGAGTGGGACAGGTTGATGATATTATAGATTTAGTCAAGCAAGGAATTGATACTTTTGACTGTGTAGAACCGACGAGGTTGGCGAGAATGGGCGTATTATATAGGAGTGGGAATGTTCAATTATCAATTATCAATGATCAATCAAATTCCAAACTTAAATTTTTAAAAAAAGAAACTGATATTTTGCAGGGGAAGTATCGATACGATTTGTCAAGGGTTGATGAGGGATGTGATTGTTATGTTTGTCAAAATTTTACAAAAGCATATTTGCATCATTTGTTT
>PFTH01000014.1 GCA_002789465.1 Candidatus Roizmanbacteria bacterium CG_4_9_14_0_8_um_filter_34_12
AAGTTACCATAATGAACATTACCACCACCATTCCAATCACAACAATTGCCGGATAAATCAAAGCGCCCTTAATTTTTCCCTTAAATTCACGTTGTTTTTCTAAATTGTCCGCAAGTTTAAGTAAGATCTCACTTAATTTACCCGATGCCTCTCCGGAACGAACAAGTGCAATATATAGATTAGAAAATGAACCTTTGTATTTTAATAATGCCGACGAAAGAGTTTGGCCGCCACGAATATCTTTATCAATATCTTTAATCATCTTTAATAATGCAAAGTTAGTTGTTTGTTTTTTTAAAATATCAAAACAATCAATTAAAGTTAATCCTGCATTTAGCATGATTGCCAGTTGTCTTGTAAAATCAACAATATCATTAAAACCTACTTTGACAAAAAGATTATTTAACGTACTATGATCCTCAATCGGAGCAATGTTAATCGGGAAAAAGTCATTAGTTCGCAGATAATTTACAACATCAGTCGTTGAGTGAGACTCAATTTTACCTTCAACAATCTTATTATTTTTTAAGGCTTTATACTTGAAAAACATCTTTTAAATTAAGAAGCTGTTTTTAAATAAAATGACAGCTTCATAAGGATCTGTAATGAAAACTGATTTTTGTGATTTAACTGAAGTTTTCATACAACTCCTAACATTTTTTGTAATTGACGTGGTCGAATTGCATATTGAATCGCAGTTTCTTTGGAAATTGCTCCTTTAGCAAGCAGTTGTAAAAGATGCTTTTCAAAAGAAATCATTCCTTCGGCTTCACTGGTGGTGAGAACATTATCCAGTAGATAACTTTTTCCTTCACGAATGATTGCGGAAACCGCAGTATTACTGATTAAAACTTCCAAGGCTGCGACTCGACTGTTATTATCAATTGTTGGCAAGAGTCTTTGGGCGACCACAGCTTTTAAGGCAGAAGCAAGTTGACCTTTGATTTGATTTTGTTGATGTGCCGGGAAAATATCAATGATTCTGTCAATTGTTTCCGGGGTGGAACTGGTGTGCAGGGTGGAAAAAACCAAATGTCCGGTTTCTGCTAGGGTGATGGCCGCTTGAACCGTGTCGTAGTCGCGCATTTCTCCGATTAATATCACATCAGGGTCTTCACGCATTGCAGATTTAAGTGATGCTGTCCATGAATGTGTATCTTGATGTAGTTCGCGTTGGGAAATGATTGATTTTGCCGCAGGATAAACAAACTCAATTGGATCTTCAACTGTCAGAATATGTTTGCCCTCATTTAGATTAATCTCATTAATAATTGCAGCCAGAGAGGTTGACTTTCCTTCTCCAGTTGGACCGGTAATTAAAACCAAACCTTGATTATATTTTGCAAATGTATGAAGAATTGGAGGAAGTTGCAACTCGTCAATGGTTTTAATGTTTGATGGGATCAAACGAAAAGCTGCGGCCAAGTTATTTTTAACAGTATAAACGTTTGCACGAAATCTCACCTGATTAAATCCATACCCAAAATCAATTTCCTTATTTTCTTGAAGAATTTTTTTCTGTTCATCAGTGAGCAGTGCGTTGATCATTTCCGCTGCATTATCTTGATTAATGATCGGATATGTCTTGAGAGGATAAAGATTATTATTAATACGAATAGTGGGATAATACTCGGGAATCAAATGCAGGTCTGATGCATTTTTGTCAATTGTGATTTGGAAAAGCTCTTGGATGGTCATAAAAAAATTTCTAATTTCTAATTATTCTAATTAACCTAAGAAATTCCCAATTGTCTAATGTCCAACTAAATTTTGGCATTTGGAATTTATTTAGAAATTAGGTTAATTAGGTCAATTAGGTTAATTTAAACCTCTGCAATCCTCAATATTTCCTCAATAGTTGTGATTCCCTCAAGTGCTTTTAAATAACCATCTTGCTTCATAATAATCATTCCTTCTTTTTTTGACTGTTCAACAATTTCTCTGGCTGACGCTTGTTTTAATATCATTCTATTGATTTGTGAAGAGATTTTCAATACCTCAAAAATAGCCACTCGTCCACGATAGCCGGTATAATTACACTCAACACAACCGGTTCCTTTAAATAGTTGAATTGGTGTTTGGTTATTACGATATTTATCAGGAAGTAAGTCACCCAAAACTGCGATGATGCTATCTTGCAATGCCTTAGGCGGTTCGTAGGTTGTTTTACAATGTTCACAGACTCTTCTGGCAATTCTTTGGGCAACCGATGCGTTCAAAACTGACGCAATTAAAAATGGTTCTCCACCCAAATCAATCAAACGAGGAATTGTCGTGGCCGAATCATTTGTATGAAGAGTAGAAAACACCAAATGACCGGTTAATGCTGCTTGAATCGCTAGTTGAGTTGTTTCTTTATCACGAATTTCTCCAACCAAGATAATATTTGGATCTTGTCGTAAAAATGATCGTAACCCATTAGCAAAAGTAAGCCCGGCTTGAGGATTAATCTGTACTTGATTTAAACCTGCAATTTGATATTCAACTGGATCTTCAAGTGTGACAATATTAACACTTGGTTTATTCAAATTTGTAAGTATTGAATACAAAGTTGTGGTTTTCCCAGAACCCGTCGGACCGGTAACAAGAATAATTCCGTAAGGTTTGGTAATTGCTTCTTGTAAATCCTTAAACTGTGGTCCCCGCAAGCCAAGTTCTGTTAAAGATGGCAGCCCTCCACTTTTTTTCAAAAGACGCATAACAACTTTTTCACCATTAACTGTTGGGAGTGTAGAAACACGCAAATCAACTGTTTCATTACCCAAGGAGAACTCAAAACGACCATCTTGAGGAATTCGTTTTTCATCAATTTTTAATTGAGAAAGAATTTTTATTCTTGAGACTAAGGAGTCATGAATAGTTTTTGGAAGAATTAATTTTGCCTGTAATATTCCATCAATGCGATAGCGTACACGCGTTTGTGTTTCTGAAGGTTCAATATGAATATCTGATGTCCGACTTTTTAATGCAAACTCAAGGATTGTGTCAACAATTTTTGCAATTGGCGCTTCAGTAATTGTTGTGGTTGTTGATGTAACTTGTTGTTTTTTTTCCATTGAAAATACTTCTTCAAGTGCTTGATGAATTTCCGGAGACAGTCCCCTTGAATAAGAGATATCGATTGCTTTGATAATTTCTGACTCAAAAGCAAGAGCAAAAATAGTGCGTTTATTGGTTTTTTTCTCGATGAAATTAACAATGGTAGTATCACCCGGGTTTGTTGATGCTAAATATAGGGTTTCATTTTTTTGGTCATAGTTATAAGGAATAATAGTGAAGCGTCGGGAAACCGCCTCTGGGATCATTGTGAGCGCTTGCGGATCAATTGCAGCTGAGGCAATGTCGATGAACGGAACGTTCAGGATTTTTGCTTTTGTTTTTAATATTTCTTCTCTTTTTATTGATGTGAATTGTAATAAATATTGATCAATGGTAATATTATTTTGTAAGCAACCAATCTCAAATTTATCAGCATCTATTTGAGTGATAATTTTGTTGTCAACAAGGATGTTTAAGAATTGTTTTGGAGGAATGATCATAAATTTAATATAATGATATTTATAATAAAAAGCAATATTTGATTTCAAATCCAAAATCTAAAGCTCAAAGACACAAATCAAATCCAAATTTCAAAGTTCAAATGTTAAATTAACTTAACTCTTTGGATTTTGTCCTTTGAATTTATTTTGTATCTTTGGATTTTATTTATTATATGAATATTTCGACCATTCCCCTATTAATCATCACAAACTCTAATGAGGGGTTTGAAGGTTATATAAAAAAATTTATAGCTGAAAATACCCCTGAGTTTAAAGAAATAAATACCATTGAACCTGAAAAAAATGAAATAACCATTGATCAAATTAGATCAATCTATGGAATGATTAAGCATATACCCCAACAAAGAAGACTAATCATCATCAAGAGTTTTGATTCTGCAAAAACTTTAACACAAAACGCAATTTTAAAATTACTGGAAGAAAAAACAGTAAATACTCAGTTTGTTCTTCAGGCTAAAAATCTAAATAAAATCATTGATACTATTCAGTCAAGAGTTAAGGTAATTAATTTAGTTCAATCTGAAAAAGTTTTAGATGAGACTTATAAAAAATTAATTGAGCTAATAATTACACAATCAAAAGCAAAAAGCCTGGCTTTTTTAAACGAAAAAGAATTCACCAACCCCAATCTTGAATTTATTAATAAGTTTTTGATAAATCTGCAACTTTATTTTTTGAGTACTAAAGAACTAAACCAAAATCAAATAATAATAATAATAAATAAGTCCTTTGAATATCAAAAGCAGCTTGGTTCG
>PFTH01000051.1 GCA_002789465.1 Candidatus Roizmanbacteria bacterium CG_4_9_14_0_8_um_filter_34_12
AGATGTAACAAATTATTCGCAGGCAGATATATTAATTATGTTTATTGAAGAGAAAAATTTTAATTATCAGAAATGGTCAACTTGGGAATCAGACCAATTCGGGAGTAAGAAAAAAATAGATGAAACAATTATTGAAGGGATAAAAATTATTACCTATTTAAAAAAGAATAATTAAAAATTCAATTTTTTATATTTATTTTTTGATGAGTAAATAACAAAATAATAAAACATTACAAAATAGATCAATATCTGAACAATAATAAGAAAATTTACAAAAAGTCTATTTGTTGTTAGATCAAAAATAAAATTATTTCTTGGTTGACCCCAGGCTGCGTATAAATTCAACAAATGAAAGAATGTAGTATATAAGAATAACCAATAATAGCGAATATTGATTGCAGATAGTAATAAAAGGAAAGGAATTGCTGGTAATAAATGTCTTTCATGCATTCGGGTTGAAAATAAAAACATAAACATTGTTACTAAAGCGATAGAAAAAACTGTTTGTTCCAATTTTACCCGTCTTTTCCATAAGATAAAGAGTACGAATACAGTATTGGAAATTACTAGTAAAGAAGATAACATTCTTGGTGTTAACTTGCCAAATAGTGAGAATGTATCTGAAATATTTGCAGGAGAAAATATTAGATACCAAAGATTAAAAGCATGAGCACTCAACCAACTAGAGCCAAACTTGGTAGCTAAGTTTAAATAAGTGAGATATGCAAATAATATGTTATTTTCTTTTGCACTGAATGGAAGGAAGACAACAAAAAAGACAATTAATCCCAATATAAAAGCCTTTATCTTGTCTTTTCTTGAGAAATACTTCCAAAATAAAAGAGCATAGACAGGTATAATTATTCCAATGGTTTGTTTCGAAAGTAAACCTAAGCACAAAAGAACAATTGATGTTAAATGTTTTTGTTTATAGATAAAATATATTGACCAAACTAAGAATGCTAATGGTATAGTATTGATTTGCCCCCAAAGTGAACTGTTATAAATAATTGCTGGATTGAAAAGAGCACTGAATAAGATTAACAAAATAATTTTTTTATTTTTTGTCATTAACGAAGCAATTTTGAATAATCCAAGTGCTAAAAAAATATCAGCGAAGATACTTGCGCCTTTAATAAAGGTTGCAACTGTATTACGATTTTGCCAAATATGTACTAACTGAGAGGGAAAGAGGGGAATATTTTGGTTAAAATACCAAAGTAAATTATTTATCGGTAAAAACACTATTTTATATAAAAATAATTCTGAAGCAAAAGAGATTAATGTTAGGGGCTGATAGTTTGCTGTTAGTGTATTTCTTTCATAAAAACCAGAAAATCCGAACTTAAGTATATTTTTAGCCCATGGAAGAAAATATATATCAATATCACCGTAATAATTTAAAGCGCTAACAGCAAACCGCAATATTAAGCTAAGGATTATAAAAAAAACGAGCAATTTTTTATTAATTTTCATATTGTTTAACGTTGGTTAAAAAATAAGCTCTTCCACCATTATCATTGGTTACGATATAAAAACGACTATCATTTTTGTTTTGGTTATTAACTTCAATTTCTTTTTCTGTTAGGGCGCAGATTAATTGCTTGTTATTAAAGCAATCGTTAATAGACCAGACGCCATTGCTGATTTTTCTGATTTTCGGCATAGAATAATGATATGAGTAATATTGATATAGTTTGTCAATATCGGAATCTTGTGTAATTTCGACAATTTTATCTATTAGTTTTATTTTTTCCATTAATTGGAACTTCGCATAACCTCTTTCTTGGCTATATTTTTTTTGGTAATGACGAAAGTAACTTTCTAAGAAAAAAGCAAAATTTAAAACCGTTACAAAAAGTAATAATCCGACAAAAAACTTATTCATTTTAATCTTCACTGAACCATAAGAAATAATTATCAAAATAAAAATTAGCAAACCTATTCCAGAAAAAATAAAGTATTTGCTTGGATAAGTTAGAAATATAATTAATCCAAAAAGTAAAAAAAGAAGATATTTTATTGTGATTGACTTTTTTTCTTTAATCAGATGATAAATTCCGTATAAGAAAAAGATCAATGAAGATTCCAAAAAATAGCCGTTTTTTGGAATACGTATGTATTTATGTACAGTTTCATTTTGAAAAAATAACCCTGTTAAATTACAAGTTGATTTAATCAATACCCATAGTTGTTGAAAAATTATTGAGTTAAATGAATGGTTTAGATAAATGAAAAATATATATAAAAATGAAGCAAATAGTAAAAAGTAATTATTATTGGATAACAACCAAATTGAACTGATAATCAAAACAAATATCACTAATATATTAAATTCTTTAGCGAGAATAAGCAATAAGGGAGAAGTTAGTAAGACAAATAAAATTAGTTGTTTCTTATTTTTAAGCTTAGATAATGCAGAAATAATAAAAAAGATTACTGACAAAAGACTAAATAATCGTATAATGGGAAGATAATTTGGTGGTAATAATAAAAGTATAAAATTTGGCAACTGTTGAATTTCTTGTATTGAAACAATAGGATAGTCTATTGTGACAAGATTGATTGCAAAAAATATAAATATTATTATATACATTGCTCAAATTGAATTAAGTAAAATTTTTCGTTTAAATAGTTTTTTTTTGGCTGAAATGTACTCAATATTTCATAGCAACTTTTTCTTTTTATTATTTCAATTTCGTCACTTGATAAAAATCCAATAATCTTGTTGTCTTTAATATTTAAGGATATATATTTGATAATATCCTCAATGTTTTCCATATAAATAAATTTATCAAATGGTTGAATTCTACACCAAGGAGAGCATTTCGCGACTTTAATTTTAATATATTTTTCAGGAGGAAAAAGACATGCGAATAATACTGGGTTTTGTGGTTCGCCGAGGTTTTTGGTGGTATAAACAATTGTGTTAAATTTACTATAATTTTGTTTTACTATTTGATAGAGTTTGTTGGTCTTAAAATATAAATGTGACTCTGCTAATAATTTATATGGAGAAAAATACCAGTAAACAAAAATACTACTGTTAATAATTATGCATATTAAGTATAAAAAATAGACAAGTTTTTTTTGAAATATATTATGAAAATAACTTAAACCAAGAATAATCAAAACAATATCGCTTCCTAAAAAAGTAAGAGACCTTTTTCCATTAAAACCACTTCCAGCGATTATTGATGGGAGTGGTGAAATAACGATCCAAAGGGCAATTATTAGATAAGTTGGATTTTTTATCTGTTTAAAAAGAACTATAAAACCCAATATATAAAACGGAAAGGTGATAATTAGAACTTGAGGGAAACCATTATCATGTTGATCGACATGATTGCGTAAATATATCAACGGTTCTAAATCAAAATGATAAATAAAATTTTTTAATAAATAAAAAGATTGATACACAATTTTGTTTTGGAATATTTTTGATACAAAATCATTTTGAGAGTGATGACGGAATTCATTAATCTCAAGTTTCATCCCGATGTTAGCCACATTTTGAAATCGAATCATACTCCCACCTCCGAGATATTGATTTATTACTGGCAGAGCGACAATAAAAGCAGCTACTACTAATAGTATTGTTATTGTATATTCGTGTTTTTTTAACAATATAAATATGTAGCCGGACAATAATAATGGAACCACAATAAGGGACGATGGATAAATATATAACGAAAGTAGTAAGGATCCAACACTAATTGGAATAAGTTTTTTGTGATTACTTTTTAAGTAGTATATAAAGGTTAATATAGATGTAATAGTAAAAAAACTTTGTGAAATACTTGCAGAACTTGTCCTTGAGAAAAATATTCCATAAGGTGAAAGTGTCATGAGCAATGTTCCAATAATTATTAGCTTTTTGTCTATAGTTATATTGCTTAATAGTAAAAAAATAAGAAGAATATAAAGCGTTCCAAAGATTATCGAAGGAAAACGAAGCCAAAAAATATTCGGTTCAAATAGTTTATACATTAATGCAGTTATATAAATATCAAATCCGTTTTTATAATCACCAAACGATTTAAAAAATAGTGGCATTTTTACTCCCCACTGATCTTTTCCTGTTTGAGTAATTGAATAAGCATCATAAGCGATTGCAAATTCATCATTGTCAACCGGAGGGTGTGACTCAATCTGATAAGAACGAATAACGAAACCGACAATTACGAGCAAAATTAGGGATAATAATAACAAATTCGAAGTATTTTTAGAATTAATAAACATGTGTTTCATTTTTTGGAATTAAAAAATAGATCGGCAAACCTTCGTAATGACTAAAAATTGTTTCTATATCTTCTTTTTGTAAACCAATCAATCCAAGTTCTTGTTCCCGCAACAAACAATAACAATTATTTTTAGCATAGCAGATGTCATCTAATTTGGAGTTAGAAATCATATTGGTTTTAAAATTAACGTCTTTGCTGAAAAAATCAATATATTGTTTTAATTTACCTGACTCTTGAGTGATATTAATGCATTTGAGTTGTTTTTGATTTAGCTGATTTATTGCGTTTGTTTCTGCATATCCCCATTCAAAGGAATTTTTTTTATCAAAATGATAATAAAATAATTCGTAGGTAAAAAAGACATTTAATACAAATATCAATGCAATTAACGCTTTCAAAAGATAACTAGTATTATGTAACAGATATTCATAACCAACTGCAATTACTAAAGATACAGAGTAGAAAATTATTATTCCGCGATATATGTTGAGCGAACTGGATTGACTGATAAATAAAAAACAAAGTCCGATAATAAATAATCCGGAAATTATTTTTCCAAGAGATCTGTTATTTTGATTTTTTAATAACACATATATTCCAACAAACAACGGAATAAGATCAAAAAAAAGAAAATAGCCGGTTTTGGGAATTTTTAGATATTGAGAGGCAGAATCCCCAGTAAAAAAAAGTGTTTTAAAGTCTAATAAGCGAACCACTAATGGCCAAGTATCAATAATCTGTTGTAGGTTTGGTAATTTTAGATCGAGCCACTGTTTGAAAAGAATAAAAATAAAGGATATTATGAATATCCAATATTTTTTATGACATAGACTAATCAACAATAAAACAATTATCGTTAGTAAAAAAAGATGGAGATTAAGGGTTTGTCCAAGAATAAAAAGCCATGGTGAAAAACTTAGAATAATAAGAGTAATTATTG
>PFTH01000142.1 GCA_002789465.1 Candidatus Roizmanbacteria bacterium CG_4_9_14_0_8_um_filter_34_12
ATTAACTATTTTATCTTTAGGATACTGTTTTAACCAGTAGAGTATAAAATTCGATCCAATAAACCCCGCTCCTCCGGTTACTAGTAATTTCATGTAAATATTATAGTTTATTTATCCTTTTTTTTCTTTGTTTTTTTAAGCTGGGGTTGGTTAATTAAATTTTCCAAAACCTGCCAGCGGTTTTTTTTGACAGTATAAGGAATATTGTCTTTCATGGTTTTTGTGGCAACGGAAAAAGGTCGGGGAGAATACATTGCCACATATGCCCAATTAAAACCGACTGCTTTACATAATTTGACAGTATTATTAAATTCCTCGTCAGTTTCTCCACAAAACCCAACTATTATATCAGTGGTTAATTTTAAATTTTTAATTTTTAATTTTAAATTTGCGACTAAATCTAAATATTCGTCGCATGTGTACCAGCGATTCATTCGCTTTAGTACGTCATTGTCTCCTGACTGGACAGGAAGATGCAATGTTCGGGAGATATTTGCATTTTTCGCTATTACTTCAATTAATTCGTTTGAAAAATCCCAAGGATTTGAGGAAATAAAGTCAATTTTTTCAAAACCCATTTTTGCCACTTCGTCAAGTAAGTAAGGAAACAATGTCGGAATTCTAAATTTACCTAAATGTTTAACATAAACTGGTTGAATTTTTTTATTATCTATTAACTTTTGATTTTTGATTTGTACTTTTGAATTTTGCTCGTTCTCCGTAGTTTTAGCGAAGGGGGGACTTTTGACTTTTGAATTCAGAATTAGGTCACTTCCATACGAATTCACATTTTGCCCAAGTAATGTAATATTTTTATATCCTTGTTTTTTTAAATCTTGACATTCTTTGACAATTTCTTCATATGCTCGGCTGATTTCGCGTCCACGCGTGTAGGGGACAACGCAATATGTACAAAAATTATTACATCCGTTTGTAATTGGCACCCAAGCGCTAATATTGTTTTGACGAAGTGGGGCAAAGTCAAAGCCGACTTCTGAAATTGGCATAAACTCATCAACAGCTGGTAGAATTTTTTTAAGCCGTGCCAGATATTTTCCAGTTTTGTCCTGATAGGCAAGTCCGACCATACAACCAGTTAAAATTATCTTCATTTTGATTTTTGGATTTTGATCTTTGAACTTAGATAAATTATTTACCAAGCCGTAAGCGCTATTTTCTGCAGATTTGCGTACCATGCAGGTATTGATTACGATATAATCTGCGGTTTTGTAACTACGCGCTGGCTTCATTCCACGCGCTTTAAATGCAGCGGCAATTCTTTCCGAATCCGCCCAGTTTTGTTGACAGCCGAAGGTTTTGATAAAGTACTTCATAGTTGAATTTTCAATAATCAATTTTCAAGTCCCAATAAATAATCAATTAACAATTCTGAATTATCAATTAATTAAATATTGAAAAATTGAAAATTGATTGATTATTGATCATTGATGATTAAATATCATCTTCCCTTCTTCATTTTCTCAATAATTAACATGAAAACTAAAAGTAGAAATCCAACCGTAATAAAAATAATAAGTTTTTGTAGTTGATTTGAGAATAAACTAGCAACTCCAAGAATAAAAGTTAACGTCCAATAAAAAACTGCGATGCGACGCTTGCCCCAACCAATTTCAAGCAGACGATGATGAAAGTGTCCCCAGTCAGCGCGGAAAGGAGATTTTCTATTTTTAAGCCGTCGTAGTATTGTATAAACTGCATCAGTTAAAGGGATCGCGAGTATCAGGAAGATTGTGCCCAATTTTCCAAAAGATAAGATTGATAAAACACCCAGTAAAAAACCAGCTAAGGCTCCGCCGCCGTAACCAGGCATAATTTTTTGAGGATAAAAATTATGGGGTAAAAAGCCCAAGTAAATTCCCGAAACAATAAAACAGAGAATTGAAACAGTCTCAACAGTGATATCATGAGCCGTGAAACGATGTGCCAGTAATCCTAAGAAAATGGCAGCAATTGCGACAAAACCCGGTAATTGACCATCAACACCCTTACTCCAATTAACCATATTCGTAGTCCAGCTTAGCCAAATAATTGCAAGTAAATCAGCCCAGACCCAAATTGTATGGTGACCTAAAAAAAAGATTGGAATTTGCCAAGTATCAAGCATTATTGTGGATCCAAATGGGTTTGAGAGGTAAGGAATTCCAACTCCAAAACTAATCACGATCCCTGCTACAATCAGATTAATAAAAAAACGCCAGTATGGAGACAAGTCAGAATAGTCATCTATTAAACCGACAAAAGTAAGTAGCGAGCTAGCTAAAATAATTCCAATAATAATTTTATTGACGGGTAAAAATAAAAAAACAGTTATGATGAAAGCAAAAATTAGTGGTAATCCACCACCTCGAGGAATAATTCCTTTATGAGTATGTGCGGGATGACTACGTTTTTTTCGATCAGTTACTAAATTAAATCTTTTAGCTAACCAAATGGTTGGAAAAGTAAAAAAATAACTTAATCCTGTTGCAAATGCAAAAGCAAAAAATGTTTTCATTTAACTTATTAATATAATAATTTTGAAGAAAACCAAACTGAATCCAAGAATAATAAACCCGTTAATTATCTTAATTAATTTCATAATAAATTCGTTATGTAAAAATAAACGTTTTGATAAAAAATTGTTAACGACAAAAAATATATTCATCAAAAAAGGTAGCAAAAAAATAAGCCAAAAATCTACTATTTGGTCTTCGCCCATTGGACGGCTGTAGAATAAGGGTAATTGAGGAGGGAGTGTTGGATAACGCCAAATAAAAATTCCTCCCAACGCCAGGTTTGCAAGGATTAATAAATAAATCATAACGATCTAATTATACCAATGTAGGGTTAGTATTGCTTAACGAGTGGGAATTTGCGACAGAGTTGTTTTACAGTTTGATTAATTTGTTTTAAGGATGAGGTTTTTCTGATAATTTCTTGACGAATTATTTTATCTTTTTCGCTATTAATTTTTAATTTTATTTTTGTTTCGATTAGTGCGTTGATAGTTTGATTAATTAATTTTACGATAATTTTCATTTCTTTTTTTTTCATGCCTCGACTTGTAACGCCTGGTGTTCCGATGCGAATTCCCGAGGGATAAAACGGAGGATTAGGATCATATGGAATTCCGTTACGATTGATAATTATACCCGCTACCTCGAGTCCTTCAGCGGCTGTATTTCCAAGTAGACATTTATTTCTTAAGTCAATTAATATTAAATGTGAATCAGTTCCTCCAGTAATTAGATTAAAATCATATTTAATTAGCTCAGAAGCTATAATTTGTGCGTTTTTCAAAATTTGAGCTGCATATCGTTTAAAATTACTTGTTGACGCTTCCTTTAAGGCTATACCAATTCCGGCAATATTGTTAAAATGTGGACCTCCTTGAATTCCTGGAATAATTGCTTTATTAATTTTTTTAACCAGGTCAGGATCTTTATTAAGTCCTTTTTGTGTTGTCATAATCATAGCTCCACGTGGACCACGTAAGGTTTTATGAGTTGTTGTGGTGATAATATGTGCATAAGGAGCAGGTGATGGATAAACTCCAGCAGCAATTAGACCGGCGAGATGGGAAATGTCAGTCATTAAAAATGCACTAACTTCTTCTGCAATTTCAGAGAATTTTTTCCAATCAAGTATACGTGCATAAGCAGTTGTGCTTGCAATAATAATTTTTGGTTTTGATTTTTTTGCCAGCGCAAGTAATTCATCATAATCTATCCAACCATTTTTATCTGTATTGTATTGAACCGAGTGAAAATATTTACTACTGGCGGTGAAAGGAGCGCCATGAGTTAAGTGGCCACCGCTTGATAAAGATAACCCCATGATTGTATTTCCAGGATTCAAAAGCGCAGTATAAACTGCGAAATTTGCCGGAGATCCTGAAAGCGGTTGAACATTCACAGCTTCAACTTTAAATAATTTCTTTGCGCGTTCAATTACGAGCGTTTCTAACTGATCAATAAGTTGATTCCCTTGATAATAGCGACGTTGGGGATAGCCTTCGCCATATTTATTTCCAAGAATTGAGCCCATTGCTTCTTCCACTGCATATGATGCAATATTCTCGGAAGGAATCATCATTAGCGTTTCTTTTTGACGTTTTTCTTCAAGTTCAATTAATGTGGCAATTTCCGGATCAATTTTATTAATAAATTTCATTAGTTAATAACATAACATTTCAATTACAAAAAATCAACCAATTAGATTATTCCTGTGAAATGATAGAATATTCTCCACTTTCTTTAAGTAAAAAAGCGCGATCTGGATAGATTGGAATTTGCGTTGCGATA
>PFTH01000158.1:0-613 GCA_002789465.1 Candidatus Roizmanbacteria bacterium CG_4_9_14_0_8_um_filter_34_12
CTTCCGTCTCTTGAAATCCAAAAACACCTCGTTGCCGAAGCGGAAAAGGAAGAGGAAATCATCACCGCCAACCGCCGCTTAATTGAGCTGATGGAGCAAAAGATTGAAAAAACTTTGGAAACAATATAATCATGACATGTCTAAAAATAGATTCTTGGACAAAAAATGGCAGAAGTCCCATCTAAAGAAAATTAAGGAAAGGGCTGGCAGCCGCTACACGCCCGAGCTTAACGTTGATCTGCCTATTGCAGATATTTTTGATGGCATAAGCCGTACAGAAAATTTTTACATCTCAATACGGAAACATTACGGAAAACTGAATCGTGAATTTGGGCGTGTCTCTCAAAAATATGAGAACGAAGAAATACAAAAAACCTACAAGGTACTTAAAAATGAAATTTCTCAACTATCAAAACTTTTAGATAAACTCAAAGAATATAACACTAGGGAAATTTCTTGGGACAAAATTAACAGATGGGCCAAGAAAGCGAGTGAATCATTATGGAAACTTTCAGATAAATTAAGAGAAGAAAAGGATAAAACTGAACAGCAAAAAACTGAAGATAGACAAGAGTTGCAACGATCAGTTTCTGAAAAGCTTGGATCAGACATT
>PFTH01000158.1:655-4329 GCA_002789465.1 Candidatus Roizmanbacteria bacterium CG_4_9_14_0_8_um_filter_34_12
CAACTATCATCAAGCACAAAAGCAAAACTATCAAGCTCACCGTTTTTGCTGTTAACCGGCCTTGCGGGTACAGGAAAAACTCACTTGCTATGCGATGTTATAGAAGACAGAATTACGAGCAAAAAACCCATTCCCAGTATCCTTGTTTTTGGCGAATTATTTGAAACATCCGAAGACCCATTCGCACAGATTGTCCAGCAGCTTGGATTGCAACTCGATAAAAATAAAGTGCTTCGCTTACTGAATAACGCAGGCAAGCAATCAGGTTGCCGCGCGATTATTGCCATTGACGCATTGAATGAAACGAGGCAAAAAAGTTTTTGGAAAGGAAATTTGGGTAAGGTTGTTGAGGAAATTAAAAAATACCCAAATATAGCCTTGGTTGTTAGCATCAGAACAGGCTTTGAGGAAGAAGTAGCGACAAAGAAAACAAGAAAAACTTTTGTTCATGAAGAGCACCGAGGTTTTGAATTTAGAGAATGGGAAGCGGTAAACAAATTTTTCAAAGAATTTAATTTGCCGCTCCCTGAAATTCCATTGCTCATGCAGGAATTTCAAAACCCACTCTTTTTGCTCCTATTCTGTAAAGCGTTCCAAGATCGTGCAAAAAAGAATAGCGGGAAAAAACAGAAGCAGATATTTAGAGGGCATGAAGGCGCAACCTATATATTTGAGTCATTCGTTGATAGCGTCTCCAAAAGGATTGCTAAACAATTCAACATACCAAACGGAACGGGAGAAAATATCTGGGATACCGTAATTGAAAAGATTGCAGCTGAAATAGTAAACCAAAACGATGACAGGATTTCCGAGGATCAGGTTATTGCCTTGGTTAAAAAGGCACATTCATCAATAAATCATGGTGAATTTATAAAAGAACTAGAGAAAAACTTGCTAATCGTTAAAGTCCCAAGATACTCAAAAGAGAAAAACGACTATGATGGATTTGATTTTAGGTTTCCTTTTCAAAAATTCAGCGACCATCTCATCGGTCGGTATCTTTTTAAGAAATACGAAGAGGAGTTTGGAAAATCAAATAAAAATTTACCAACCGCAAAAAAGTTTTTCTCTAAACGAAGAAAGCTTGGCAAGTTTCTTGCAAATTCATGGAATAGAGGGATTGTTGAAGCATTGTCAATACAATGCCCCGAACATCTCAAAGGATGTGAGTTAGTAGAGGCCGCGCCCTATCTCAAGAGTTCTCAAGTGGCACAAGAAGCTTTTGTTGAAAGTTTAATTTGGCGAAAGCCCACGGCGTTTTCAGCAGATATAAAAAACACTTTGGCATACATCAACGCCGAAATCATTAGAACAGAATCGGGTCATAATAATCTACTAAATGCTTTCTTGGCCGTTGCACCCATACCAGATCATCCTTTTAACGCAGATTTTTTATACAAACACCTTTCCAAGTTTTCAATGGCGAAACGGGATTCTTGGTGGTCAACGTTTTTGCATTATCAGTATGGCGAAAAAGGGGCTGTTGATCGATTGATCGAGTGGGGATGGTCGGAACAGGACAAAACGCATATCAACGACGACGCGATTCGTCTTTGTTCTGTGGCGTTGTGCTGGTTTCTAACGACCCCAAACAGATTCCTAAGGGATAAAGCGACAAAAGCCCTTGTTGCTCTTTTAACAAACAGATTGGCTGTGGTTTTAGCTTTGCTAAAACAATTCAAGGATGTGAATGACCCTTATGTTACTGAACGTTTGTACGCGGTTGCGTATGGTTGTGCTATCAGATCAAAGATAGATAAGGATGGGCTAAAAGCGTTATCCCAGTGGGTTTATGGAGAAATATTCAAGCAAGGAAATCCTCCAGCACATATTCTTTTACGTGATTACGCGCGTGGAATTATTGAAGTTGCACTACACGAGAAGTTAAAACTAACAGTGAGCAGAGAGAAAATAGAGCCGCCGTTTAATAGCGACTGGCCAAAAAGGGTGCCGTCTAAAAAATTGTTAAAAAAAACTTATTATCCAGAAGATTTCTTTCAGAAAAAAACCGAGGAGCGAGGATTTTTGGATGTATGGTCATCGGTTATGTACAATTCCGGAACATTGGGCGATTTTGGGAATTATGTACTCAACTCTGCGGTTGGTCATTGGTCTGGAAGAATACTGAACGGTAAAGAAGTAAATCGTAAAGCTCTGTTCAATGACTTTAAGAATGGACTAGATAAACGGCAGAAAGAATTGTTGGAAAAAGCAACGAACCCATTTTTTGGCATTGATCTGTCAAGCATTCTTTCATCGATAAAATATGTTTCGCCAGATGAGAAAAAAGTTGGTGAAGCAGAAGTAAAACAACAAGAGAAAGAGCAGAAAAGTGAGATGAAAAAGGCGTTTGCCGATTTTGAAAGCTCTTTGTCGGTCAGGAAGAAAAAGTTTTTTGATAAAGAAGTTAAACCTTTTCTTGATGATCGTGGCAGTATAAACGACCCGGTAGAACGTTTTGATACTGGATTAGCACAACGATGGGTTTTTAATCGGGTAGTACAACTTGGATGGAAACAAGAATTGCATGGGAAGTTTGATAAATTTATTGACCGAGCCGGCAGGTCTGAACATAAGCCTGAACGGATAGGCAAAAAATACCAATGGATTGCACTACATGAGCTACTGGCAAGGATTTCAGACAATTTTGAGTTCAAAGAGGAAAGCTGGTCTGATAAAATCGGAAAATATGAGGGGCCATGGCAATTAAGCGTAAGGGACATTGATCCCTCATGTGTTCTCAAAGAATTTCCGAACGAAAAACCGGAAGCTGTGCAGAACTTCAGCAATAATGAAATACAGAATCAATACAATGCGTGGAATAAAAGAATTTCTAACTCCACATGGCTCAAGGAATCACGAGAATTGCCAGACCCAAAGAAAATTATCGAGTTTGTTGATGATCAAGGAAATGTTTGGGTATCCCTTGAGGGATTTGTCGAATGGCAAGAGAAAACCCCGCCGGAGCACGAAAAATACAATTTACCGACGCGGACGTTGTGGTACATGGTAAAAAGTTATTTAGTCAAAAATAGAGATAAAGATAAAGTATTCAAATGGGCAAAACGGCAAAACTTTATGGGCCGGTGGATGCCAGAATCCCACGAGTTTTACCATGTGTATCTCGGTGAATATCCTTGGGCTCCGGCATTTCTTTATCACTATATTCCTTACTATCATCATGACGGATGGACAAGTGGAGCGAGAGATAAAAAGATTCCCGCAAAAATTCTAGTGACGGATGATCAATACTTGAGTAGCGGATCATCAATAGACTGCTCCACTAACGAGGTGGTTAGCGTCAAATTACCGGCAAAATTTATCGTGGATGGAATGGGTCTTGTTCAAAATCATATAGACGGAAGATTTTTTGATAAGACGGGTGATCTCGTGGCATTTGACCCTAGTGTTTTTGATAACAACACACCAAGACATGTATTTGTGCGGAAAGATAAATTGTCAGATTTTTTGAAACGCAAGGGCTATGCCTTATTTTGGACACTTCTTGGCGAAAAGAATATGATAGGAGGAGGTGGAATCGGACAACCGCTTGGATGGCTTGAAATAGATGGTGCATATACTCTAAACGGTAAAAACAGAATTGCAGGCACGAAAAGGAGACGTTTCAAAAAAGCAAAATAACTAACCTCACCCACCGCCCAATTTGAGGTCCC
>PFTH01000054.1 GCA_002789465.1 Candidatus Roizmanbacteria bacterium CG_4_9_14_0_8_um_filter_34_12
GCAGTGGAGGTGCCATTCTGTGGACGCTACTGGCAGGGGCGGAGGGAGTCGAACCCCTATCAAAGGTTTTGGAGACCTCTATTCTACCGTTAAACTACGCCCCCTAGAATTACTTTTTATTGTATTTCCTCCTTAACTAACCTTCATTCATGGGCGAACATAAAGTTCGCCCCTACTGATACTGATGCTTTTTTTACTTTTTTACTTATTTCTATTCTCTATCTTCAAACTTCATATGTCTACGTTCTATCATCTATCGTCTGTCTTTGCTGTGTCCTCTGGCAGAATTGAACCCTGTAAAGGGTAATCTTTTGCTTTACAGTGTAAACTGCCATCTGTGCTTTGTGCTCCCAGGCTGAATTGAACAGCCATCAATGGTTCCGCAAACCATTACTCTATCCGTTAAGCTATGGGAGCATTGCTGATTTCTAATTCTACCATTGAATAGATAGTTAAACAATCAGTTTTGGTATACAATATTTCAATGAAGAAAGTTATATTTGGATTTATTATATTGATTGTCTTTCTTTTAACCTTCGTTATTCTTCAACTCAACAACCGCGTTTTTCCAAACACTACCCTATCACAACAGCAAATCGGGTTCAAATCAAGTCCAGAAATAAAAAAGCAACTTGATCAGCTCGTGAAAAAACCTATTGTCATAATCGTTAATGAACGCCAGTATAAATTTGCTCAAAAAGATCTTGGGATTATGCTTAATCAAAATGCAACACTCGACGCCATTTTTGAACCAAACAATAAACCAATCATCACGCGTGTCAAACAATGGTTTAGTCAATTAAAACACAAACAACAGATTCTTCCTGTACTGACTTTTTCTCCGGACTTTTATCTATTCACCCAAACAATTTTTGATTTTTCCAAACAAGATGATCAGATTGTGATTGATAATATTAATAAATCAATCAACCTGCAAGAAAACAGCCAAAAGTTGCAAATTGATGCAGACAATTTGCGTGCCCAAATTGTTTTTAATTATTCAAAGCAACCGCTAATCATAACCCCACTATTTGTTAAGCTTACTAATGAGCAAAAGCAAAAAAAATTATTTGAACAAAATCAACGTCTAAGAGATGCTTTTTCTCAACCTTTACAAATTGTAATGGACAGAAACGGCAGTCTCACCAAACAAACCATTCCAGTTTCACTTTTGAAAGAATTTATTTCGATTAATTATTCCCCTGACCAGACAACTACTCTCTTAACAATTAACCAAACTCCGTTTGACCAATTTTACTCTAAACAACTAGCTTTATATTTTGATTCTGACGTTAAACTTATAAAAAATGTTATTAGTCAAAACGTTCTTGGGGCAATGACAAACCGAGTACAAGGAATTTCCACTGATGTGGTTTTTAATCAACTCAAAGAAACTGCCAATACCAATGGAGAAAAAGCACAAAAATATATTGAAATTGATATTTCCCAGCAAGCAATGTATTTGTTTGAAAACAGTAATTTAATTGCTCGTCATCGAATATCGTCTGGACTTTATAAGCCTACTCCACGAGGAGAATTTGCTTTAATTAATAAAGCAAACAATGCTTATTCAGATATTTATCATGTTTGGATGTCCTATTGGATGGCGTTTTATTATGAAAAAGAAACCAATTCTTATTATGGAATTCACGAACTCCCCTATTGGGTGAGTGGTGATGGACAAAAAATCCAACGACCACGAGAATTTCTCGGATCTCCCCATACTGGAGGTTGTGTATCTTTGGATATTGGCATTGCCAAACAGGTCTATGACTGGAGTGAAACAGGATTACCGGTTTATATATATGATTAGCTTGTTACATCAGCCCCAATTCCACCTCGCAGGTGGATTGGTAAGCTATATCAGACATATTCAATATATATAAGAATAGTCTTGATTTTTTTATATTACTAATGTATATTTAATACTTATGAAAGTCTTTTTTACTGCCTCACAGAGAGGGAAGAAGTATTTTGGAGAATACTATAAAAGAATCTTTAATCATCTCGTAAAACTTGGATATCAACATACTGATGACATGATCATTAAAATCGACTCAAAAGACTTTTATCAACAGCTAGAAGAAAAAGGATATGAAAAACATAAGTGGCTATTTCATAATTTTGTAAAACAAGTAAAAATCGCTGATATCGTTGTATTTGAACTCTCACTTCATAG
This sequence comes from Candidatus Roizmanbacteria bacterium CG_4_9_14_0_8_um_filter_34_12, assembly GCA_002789465.1. GTDB lineage: Bacteria > Patescibacteriota > Microgenomatia > UBA1406 > GWC2-37-13 > UM-FILTER-34-12. The sequence goes on from PFTH01000054.1 coordinate 2,180, forward strand.
TCTTTCTATCGGTTTTATGATTGAAAAGGCTTTAGAAATCGGAAAACCCGTTGTGATATTGTATGTTGAAGAAAATTTACCATATTTTCTTGCTGGGATTACTGATGAGAGATTGCATCTAATAGAATACGACACAAATAATCTTGAAACCAAACTTGAAGAAACTATGAAAATAGCACGTTCAAATGTTGACACTCGTTTTAATTTTTTTGTTTCTCGTGATATGTTAAATTATCTTAACGAAGTTTCTAACAAACTTGAAATTACAAAGTCTACTTATATCCGAAATTTAATTAACGAACATCGCAAGAAATTTACGAACCAATCGAACGCTTCATAATTGAATGTATATTTTGTTATTGTATATTAAAATATACACATGAGAAAATCACTGTGTCTTCCACCAATATGTATTCCTCAGGTTGAGATTGAATGTGATAATACAAAATACACGCATCTTAAAAAGATAACTGGTCCTGTTATTGGAATTTTTGGCAGTTCACTTGAATTTCAAAAAAAAAGAGGTTTTCCAAATAGAAAAATCGTAATGGATCTCTGTTTTGAATTAGGAAAATGGCTCGCATTAAACAACTGGGTAGTTATTACAACCGCATGTCCAGGTATTCCATTTTGGGTAGCTGATTCTACAAAAAAGAATAAGGGAATAACAATCGGTCTATCTCCTTATAAAAATAAGGCTGAACATACAAAACCAAAATTATCAATCCCTGGTTACCCAACTCAACAAAATTCAATTACTGTCTATACTGGAGTGGATTTTCAATATGCTGATATTCTCATTTCTAGTTTAGTTGACATCGGCATAGTAATTGGTGGTGGACTTGGTAGTTTAATTGAAGCGTCAGCAATTGCCGAATATGAAAAACCTTTGATATGTTATCCAAATATCGGAGGAATTGCTGCTGATATTCCTTCTTTGTTTTCGAAACACTTTCCTCGAAGTAGAAAACTTAAATTACAAGTTAGCACTAGTAATACTGATCTTTTTAATCAATTAACTAAAATTCAAAACACTATCAAATACGGAAATAAACAATTTGCAGAATTATATCGTCAGCTTGGAAAGTAATACAACACACTATCGTAGAATTACTGTTAGTTATTTTTAACATATTTAATAATGCCTGAAGAACATAGACCATCGTTCGCAGGAGGAGTTCACTTATTATCTGAAGTAAAACTACAAGTCCGTCCCATGGACATATTATATGGGATCTATCCAAACTTTCCGATGGAAAATCTAACTAATTCTATTGAATATCAAAGTTGGGGAGGATCTTTATCAAATACTTTTTTTTGGCTTATTCAATTTGGTCATAAAGTTAATGTTGTTGGAACAGTGGGAAATGATCAAGTTGGACAAGCACTCGTAGGTTCGACTAATCCTACTATTTACTCTTTATCTGTAAATCCGGGAAACTCAGGAAAATTTACTTACTTCACGGATTCAACTACAGGTGAACTCTTAGCGATCTTTTACAATTATTATGAAACTATACATATTAATAAAAATGAATCAATCAAACCCGATACGTGTTTGATTGGTGGTTTTGAGCTACAGACAATTGATAATTCCGAAACACTAATATATCCGGCTAATCGCTATATAATAAACCTTGGTGGCGTCAGAGATGGTGAAAAACTTACAAATCTTATAACGCACTTAGTGGATAAACAAATTGTTGTGGTTGGAAATGCAACGGAAATAGAAAAATTTCAAAGTTGTTTCGATAAAAAAACAATAATTATTACCACCAAAGCAGCAGAAGGCGCTGAAATAAAAATAAATAATGACGTGATTGCATCAACTAAACCATATAATGATCGACCTATCGTTGATGTAATGGGAGCAGGAGATGCATTTTTAGCAAAGTTTTTATCAGACTGGTTCAAGTCAAATTTTTCAGAAGATAGGGAAATGTTGGTAAACGCATTACAGAATGCCGTTAATTTTGCTACTTTAGTCTCCACCTATCCTGGAGCAAGACCAAATGCTATAATAGATTTAATCCAACAACAAACAAATTAGGTATATTTAATATTCAGTAGTATGTTAATTATAAGTATGTATCATAGACATTACTA
>PFTH01000046.1 GCA_002789465.1 Candidatus Roizmanbacteria bacterium CG_4_9_14_0_8_um_filter_34_12
AGTTGCTCGTGGTGATAGAAATAGTTCTATTTTGGCAATGATTGATGGCGTCTTATCAGAAGATGAGTGGGGGAAGCAACTTGAAGAAAAGTTAATAGCTGGGCAGAATAAAGGTTTGGAACTGCAATTAGTCCTACTTAAACTAAAAAAAGCAAGGTTAATAAACAGTGAAATTATTTCTGCGAGTCTTGAGAAAGATAGGTGGAAAGCAGAAGATGTGAGTGCGATTCTCAGAAATCAATGGGACGACGAAAATGTAAATGTGAGAATAAAGACAATAGATAAAGTTGATAGACAACAAGTAAAAGAAATCTGTGAAATTATTCGTGATCAGGCTGCACAGATTGTTGCTTGTCATTTGGTCGGTGCGTTGGATGTGCTCGGTGAACAGGAAATAAAAAATATAACCGAGGGTTCATTTTTCTGGGGAACACCACAATTTAAAAACATTGTTCAACAATATCTTTGTGTATTAGGAGTCAATTATGCTGAATTTATAAAGGTTGGAGTGGATGGAGATAATACAGGAAGCATGAAACGCGCTGCAGTTGCAGGAATAAACTACATAGAAACTCACGCTCCGCAGAGAGAGAGCAGTAGTCATCAAAACACAACTTCCAGTTGAAGGTGAGGTTTTAACAGTCAGCAGAGTATTTAGTCGGGCATATGATCTACAAGGAGGATTAGCTCAGATACGAAAAGAAACAGGTCAAGTTGCTGAAGCCGGCGGGATGGGAGCTTGGAAACTGCCAAAAAATCAAGAGGTTAGAGAAATAATTAGATCGGCACTAACAACCTTGCAAACAATAAATGAATTTTTAATGGGTGACTTAAGTGAAAATGATAGATTTGACTTGAGAGGAATTTCAACAATGTTGATCAATGAATTAAAGCAATATGGTCTGACTGACGAAATGTTGCAAAGTCCTCAGATTACATCAGCAGCGTCAGATCCCTTAACGGTTGAAGGACTACTTAAGCGTATGTTGACGTAACAAGAACTAAACAAGCACTACATCAGCACTCGTTTTTGCTTTTTGATACAGTTTTTTATCTGACGTGTATAATGTGCTATTAAGTTTTTGTGCCAAAAGAACAAATGAGCAGTCATAAACAGAAAGTGTAAGTTTTTTTGCTAGAGTATATGTTAATGATAATTCATTAAATTCCAAAGAGAAATATTTCATTTTTAAAGCTTCAAGTGCAGAGCAGGCGAGCTGAAAATCTTTTTCTTCTATTCTCTGAGTCGAGTAATTGTTAAACACAGAAGTAAACTCATATAGCGCTAAATCTCTCGTACAAAGGAAAATCTCTCCATCTAAATGTTGCTTTTTGAGGACAAGAGCTTTATCTTGAGATGATTCTGGAAAGAACCACTTTATTATTACTGATGTATCAACAATAACCGTTTTCATGGTGGATTAATTAATTTTGATCGCGATCAGAGCGGATAATTTTTAATAGGTCTTTTGTTTTTATTTTTTGGTACTTAGGCAAAACTTGCCGTTGCCATTGTAAAAATATATCAGCTGCGCACAACTGGGTTTCATAGGGATATAGCCAGGCTTTAGGTTTGGAACGGGAAATGATTAAAATTGGACTGCGTCTTTTTTCGAGGTTGGTTAAAATCTTACCAAGATTAAAGCGAATGTCAGTGGTATTAACGGTTTGATTAATGGCAACTGTAGTATTCATATTACTTTCAATTGTAGTCTATATTGATCATTTGTCAAGCGTCAAAACTTCAGCAATCCCTTTCAGGGACTATAGCCTGGTAGGTTTAGAACGTTTGACGTTCTTGCTGATTTTTAGTTACGGGTATATAATAACTTTCATATGGCAGTTTTTAATCAGGACCTAATCGGAAACTTCATTGCTTTTATTAGTGAGATTTCTAAGGCAGTTCAGTCCAAATGGTGGTATGCAATTATTGCTTTGATAATTGTAGGGGTTTTGGTGTTCATTCAACAGTTCATTTTTTCTTTAAACTGGGGAATATAATGAATTAAGAATTATGAATTATAAATTATGAATAAGAGAATAAGGAATAGGAAAACTATAATTTATATTTTTTGAATTGATTATGTAAGGGATTACCTTTGCAGTAGTAGGCTGAACAGTTTTTTGTGTCAAAAATAAAAGCAGAATACGTGTAACATTTATCCTCTTTTTCAGTCGTGCAAATTGCTGTTTTTTTATCTGCGTTTTTGCGGTCGCGTAAAATTGTCTTAAGATCATTGATATTATTCGCTGTTTTAATTAATTCTTCTGCTCGAGCTTGATGATCATGCGACCATTGTTCAAAGTTGGGTTCAATATCAAATCCTAAATTACGTAGTCTCAAATGGACAAAACCTGTATTAACTTACCAATACGGTCGGGATAAGAAATATCTGCAATATAATGAGTTTCGCTATATAGACAGTTCAATATTTAATCTTTATCAGGAGATCTATTTAATAAATAACACAGTCAAAATTATCTCAACTGAAGAAGATGAAATCTGGGGACTTTCAATAAAAAGTAAGTCACTGGCAAAAAGTTTAAGGTCGGTTTTTTTAGTATTGTGGCAAACCGCACAGCCAGTGACAGCAGAGTTGATAAAAAGTTGGGGAGAAAACGTTTTCTTAAAAGAAGAACAAAAGAGATAAAACCCACTTGCATTTTGTTTTTTTAATCTTTATAATCTCACAAGATAAATATGATCAATAATTATTAATCGTCAATTACTATCCGCCTGAAAAGGCGGTTTTTTATAAATTTACAATAAAACAAATGGCAAACACGGAAATGACTCCTCAACAAAAAGGCGTTGAATTAGTAAAATTATTAACAGACTCACAAAATAACTTACTTAAACTTGAAAACTTGAGAGTTATTCACCCCGCAACTGATACAAGGCTTCAAATTACTGATCCAGCAAACCAAACATATGACTGTTCTGCATTTGTATCCATGTCTCAAGAGTTAGTTAGTTCTCTTCCAGGATCACGCCTAAGTCCAGAACAACTGCTACAGGTTTTAAATCCAGATCAAGTTAGAGAAAGAGAACAAAAAGCAAATAGTTTAATCAATGGAGTTCCGGAACAAGCAAGTGGTATGGTTTTTCAACATGAAGAATCCTTAGGTGAGACGAATGGCAAGTTTGCTTTGAATGTTTATAGTGGATCTGCCAATAAGCATTCTGTCAGATTATCTGAGTTGGCAAAAGAAGCATTTGATTATAAAATTAAAATAGAGAGTCTTCCACTTAGCAGTGAAGATGAAAAAAAAGAATTAACACAAAGATATGATCAAGTTCGTGTAGAATATCAAAAAGTTTTAGTTGATGTGATGCGACCGATTCATAACAATCAAACACAACAATCAAGCCTAGAACAAAAACCTGAGTTGGTAATTGAAGAAGACTGCATTGCCTCAGCTGATTCTCTTGTGGGGGTGATGAAATATTTAACCGATAGTCAATCCAGTTTAATTGAAGGCAGAAAAATTAAAATCAATATTGCAATTGCCACGGCTCAAGCAGTTTTGGTTTTGCGGAAGTTTGCCTTGGATAATGGTTTGGATCTGGAGATTAATGCCGGTTATCTAGGATGGGGACTGACCGCTGGAACAAAAACTCAAGGAACAGAGACGCGTGCACATGCCAACTATATTCAGTGGACACCGGATGTAGTTGAAAAAATTACAGATAGTAGTCTTAAAGCAAGAATTAATGCGCTAAAAGATGGTGATAATCTGCCTCAGGTGGTTGGAGATATGGGAGATATGGTTCGGGTACTTCCGGGTGAACATAATGAAACATGTCCTTGGAATTTGAAAAGAATTGAAAAAATCGGTGAAGAGGGAGCGGTTGAAATTGTAAATAAACCGGATAATGTTGCAGTTTTCGCTGCTAAAAGAATGTGGGATAGTGAAAGAGGATATGGAGTTGCCATCAACAAGGTAAGTCTTGCTGAAAATCCAGCGCAAGTACAGAGTATTACTATGGTGTTAGCTAATGGCGGTTATGGCATGTGGGCGATCATGCAAGGCGCGCTTGAAGAAGATTAGCCATTTGTAAAGGACTAAAACCATCAACAAGAGTTGATAAAGAAAGAGGAGTTGATGAATCAATAACTCCGCACTCCTTCATTGCTTGTAAAAATATAAACAGTCCGGTTTCTTCAATTGAAGTGGCTTGTATTAGTTTTTCTTTATATTTTCGAGAGAGTTCAGGTAACTGTTTCATTGCTTTTTTGGGTTTTGGATCGAAAGAAAAACCTGGATCAATCAATTCAGCAACCTT
>PFTH01000104.1 GCA_002789465.1 Candidatus Roizmanbacteria bacterium CG_4_9_14_0_8_um_filter_34_12
TCAACTTCGTGATTGGGAAGTACAATCTGCTGCAAATCCAACCGGGTGCATCGTTGATGGGGTTCCCACATTAAAATGTTTTGAGGTCGTTTTTAATAATATCCTGATAATGTCTTCGGCTTTGGTTGTTTTGGTGCTTTTTATTATGTTTGCGATCGGTTCGTTTAACTATCTGACTTCACTTGGAAATGCAGAGAAAATAAAAAAAGCTCAAGGAACACTTAAATTCGCGGTGATTGGCTTTGTTCTTTTTATTAGTGCTTATTTAATTTTAAATATTATTGATATCCTGTTTCTTGGTGGCCAAGGAAAACTCTTCAAACTGGAGATACCAAATTAATGTACTATTTAGTCGGAGATACAAAGATAACTTTTACACCTTTTTCTTCTGGAATTGGAGAAATAATTTTATTATTGCTTTGAATTAATCCGTAAATTAAAAACGTAAAAAGTGCTAAACCAACTCCAATTAAAATTACACCAAAAGTTTTCATATATTTACTGTTTCCTTAATTAAAAATAGTGGTTTTTTTTGTACTTCTTGATAAATTTTTCCAATATATTCACCAATGATACCAATTGTTATAAGTTGAACTCCACCAAGAAACATAATTCCAACAAAAAGCGCTGTCCATCCTGTGACCCAATACCCGGTAAAAAATAATTTTCCAACAATTGCATAAATAATTCCCAGAAAACCAATGGAACCGGTTATAAAACCTAAATATGATGCAAGTAGAAGTGGTTTAGTTGAAAACGAGACAATTCCTTCAAGAGCAAAGTTCAACATTTTTGAAAATGGGTAGTGAGTTTCACCTGAAAAACGTTTTTCTCTATCAAAAAAAACATACTGTGCTGGAAAACCACCCCAAGCGACTAATCCTCTTAAGAAGCGTGATTGCTCATGAAGATTATTAATAAAATCAACAACAATACGATCAAGTAGACGAAAATCACCCACATCGTCGGGAATATGAGTATCTGATAGGAAGTTGATAAACTTATAAAAAAATTGCGCTGTAAATTTTTTTAAAAAGCTATCAACTTCACGTTTTTTTCTTTGAGCATAAACAATCTTTGCTCCTTTTTGCCATTTAATAATCATGTCTTTGATGATTTCCGGTGGGTCTTGAAGGTCACTATCTAGAGTAATAACACAATTTCCTTTTGCATTTTGATAACCAGCTGTTAGAGCTATTTGATGACCAAAGTTGCGCTGGAAAGATATTAATTTTATATTTTTATTTTTTTTTGCCTCTTCCTTGATGATTTTTGGGGTAAGATCAGTTGAACCGTCGTCAACAAATATTAACTCATATTGATAAGTTGAGATAATCGGTAGCAATCTTCTTAACAATGGTTGAATATTGTCTTGTTCATTAAAAACTGGAACGATAACGGAAAGAAGAAAATTATTCATAGTTTAATGATACTAGATTTGAGATGAGAAAACAGTTATGTCAATTTTTGGCAGGTACAATTCTGTACCTGCCTGGCGGCTCGCTTTACAAATAATAAAATTAGGATACTTATCCTACATTGTCTTAAGCGGAGCCAGGCGCCGAATGGTGCCTGGTTACGGGGCCAGGAGTTGAACCGTGGTCTAGGAGATTATGAGCCTCCTGTGCAACCGTACACTACCCCGTAATTATGAATAGGATTATATAATAAAATCTATATTTTATCCATTCAATTGCTTCCTGAAAAAATGCGCAACCATTGAAGATAGTTTGGGACTGGACTTGGCGTTGGGATAATTGGAGTAGGTGTAGGAAGCGATATGATTAAAGAAACTTCATTGGGTTTTAATAGATTTAATTGATTACGGATAGTTTTTTCAATCTCACTTGGAGCTTGTTGTTTGCGTAGTTGAGTTTTTAGTGTGATATTATTTTTTTGTTCTTTTTGGTAATTTTCTTTATTTTTATTATAATACTCGATATTTTTAATATAGTTGGAAAAATTATGAGTAAGTGAGTAGAACAAAAACACCACAATAATAAAATAAACGAATTGTTTAAAAAACCTCATAAGATAATTTTAATATAAGCTAAACCTTTATTGTGAAAGAAGTTTCATGATTTTTTTCGGTTCGGCTTTGCTACGAAGTTGTTTCATACAAATACCAATAATTGCTTTAGGATTTTTTTGGATAGTTTCTTGGTTTTCTGCTTTGATTTTTTCAACCGCTTTTTTTAACTGTTCATCGGTTAATTTTGCTGGAAGATAGGTTTTTATAATATTCAGTTGATCTTGATATTCTTTTGCCAGATCTTGACGTTTTGCTTTGTTAAAACTAACAATTGCTTCTTCTAAGCGTTTCGAAACCTTTTGTAAAGCAGTTAGTGTGTCTTCATCTGATAATTCTCCGCCAGCTGGCGGATTTTTTTCAATTTCCTTATTTTTTATTTCTGAAAGAACATAACGTAAGGTTTCAAGTTTTATTTTATTATGATTTTTCAGAGCCTGAATTTGATCGGTTTGGAGTTGTTGTCTTAACATAGTATAATTATACTATGAAAAATCAAAAAGATATTCTTGAAAGACTTGCGGATATTCAAAAAACTTTATTGTCACAGCGACCATCAATTGGACAGATGTGGGAAGAGCTTAGAATGATGCGATTTAAAGTTCGACCGACCAGTGGTGATATATATCAAGTTAATTTAAACGATACGCGTTTTGTAAAAATTTTATGGAATTTGGGAAAGCTGGATGAGTTGTTTCAAAGAGAAGTTAAGTTGATTGATAAGTCCGAAAGAGAGATTTTTTATCGTTTTTTTGACGATACTTATCGTCGGTTTCAAGATATGTTGAATCAATTAAATTTACGCAAACCGTTTCAAATTAGAACCCCTTCATTTTTGAAAATGGAAATTTTTAGAGAAAGTAAACGAAAACGTAAGTCTAATTAAACCGATTCTTTTTATGAAAAAACAACCGATTGTGATTGATTTGGAGACAAAACATACGTTCCGCGAATTTAAAGATCCTGCAAAGTTGGGGATAACGGTTGCAGCTGCTTATGATTATTCCACTGACAAGAACTATGTTTTTGTGGAAAAGGAAATTAACTTGTTATTCCCACTTTTAGAGAAGGCATCTTATGTAGTTGGTTATAATATTGACAGTTTTGATTTACCAGTTTTTCAACCATATTATCCGGGGAAAATTGACCAGATTGCGACCTTTGACATTTTATCTGATATTAAAAAAATTCTTGGAAGACGTTTAGCTCTTAATGATGTGATAAAAGCAACGCTACAAAAGGCAAAAACCGGTCACGGTTTGCAGGCGATTAGTTATTACAAAGAAGGAAAATGGGATGAGCTAAAAAAATATTGTTTGGATGATGTACTTCTCACCAAGGAGTTGTTTGATTTTGGATTAAAACATGGCGAAATTTATTATCTTGATGAACGTGGTCGGGCAACAATCAAAGTTGATTGGACAAAATATTTTGAGTCAGAAAATGCCAATAATGTTCCCATGACACTACCGTTTTAATAAACAATTATGGCATTTTAGCTAATTCTTTGATAAGAGAGAAATGTTTTTTTGTTGTTCTTTCTAACCACTGGAAAAATTCCGGATTTAAATGATTCTTATTAGTATTTTTTTTTAACATAATTAAAATAGCTGAATAAGCTACCATTGTTTCAACAACCACCTCATCTCCAACTTTCATATTTCCGTCGCGGACAAAAGAAGCAGGTAGAGTGACAGCCAATGAATTACCTACCTTGATGATTTTTTGTGTTTTCATATAAAAATTGACTGTTAACGTTATAACTATGTTATAACACGTAAATATATTTGTCAAATATATTAAAAAAATTATGAGTTGAATTTTAGAGATTTTGCAGTAATAAAAAACTTTTGTAACATCATAATTATGAATGTTGTGATAAAATATTTACTGCACTTTAACAAAATATAAATAAATTTTAAATTTCAAATTTAAAATTTTAAATTAATTATTCCCCTGTAGCTCAATTGGTAGAGCAGGTCCCTGTTAAGGACAAGGTTGGCGGTCCGAGTCCGCCCGGGGGAGCATTTCAGTACTTAATATACCCAAGTTAGCTTTGTTAAGAGCTTGTATTACAGGTGTATATTGAATATTAACGATTTTTTTGTTTTTAACTTCTATTTTCTCGAAAAAATAATAAACCTGTTGCGTAATTGATCAAATAGGTTCATACTCATTTATATGAATCTAT
>PFTH01000039.1 GCA_002789465.1 Candidatus Roizmanbacteria bacterium CG_4_9_14_0_8_um_filter_34_12
AATTGACAAAACTAACGATGGCTTGTTAATTAAAACCCTACCCATTGGTATGGTTGATAGTTTAGGTGGTAGTTTAACAGCGCTTGTTAGCAGTGACAAAAAACAACAGCCATTTGTAAAAATCATGCAAGTCACTCGTTTAAAAGTCGCTCGTAAATTAGTTAAGTAATATGGACACGATTATTGATACTAATATTCTGATCCGTTTTTTTATTCGAGATAATGAAGCGCAGTATCAAAAATCCTATCGTCTGATTAAAAAGATAGAAAAAGGAGAAATAAAAGGCTTAATATCGCTATTAGTTGTTAACGAAACAGTTTGGGTTTTGCAACACTACTATGAATTAAAACGGGAGATCTTTATTCCAAAATTACTCCAACTGTTTGCGTTAAAAAATATCAAAATCATGGAAGTTGAAAAAGCTAGAGTTGTTGTGATTTTAACAACAATAGAAAAGTCATCACTTGATTTTACCGACGCATATTTATTACAGGTTGCCAATAAAAGAAAAATCGCTTCTTTTAATCATGATCTGTCGAAGTAAACTAAAAAAACTCCTTTCCACCAAAGCGGTGGATTGGATATATCATCCTTTTTCTTTTTGTATCTCTTGAAGCCTTTGTTTATATTGGGATTGTAGAAGTTGTTGGGAACAAATACTTATTATATTTGGATTTGGTATTGGGTTATGATAAGGATCTTCAATAAAACGATTGTATTTTTCCACTTCTTGCTGTTGTTGTTCAGGTGTCATTAATTGCCAATTTTGTTGTGCAATCCGAGACGCCTTTATTGCAGATATAACTTGTTGGTCATTTTGTGTTTCTCCTGCTATAAAAACAGTCTCTTTTCTATCAGACCATAGACTTATTATTTGTTTAGATGGTTCTTCATATGTAATTATTTTCTTTTCTAAAGGATCATATTTTTGAGTAATTTGTTGCTTAATGGAAACAACTTCTCCAATTTTACTAATTAAGAAATTTGTTCTTTCTATTGGGGTTGGCTCGTTTGGCATATTGGCACAGTTAATTAATAACTCAAATATTTTACTTCTTCTTCTTCTTCTTGTCAAACGAAAAAAGATACGTGTTAAGAGTTATTAGTTAGGGGTTAAGAGGAAAAATAAGAAAGAACAAAAATACGATAGAAAAAACCTGTTGAATTATAAACTCAAATAATATACAATATGAACAGTCAAACATTCATATTTCATCAATCATGCAAATTTCACGCCTGATCCAAAAAGATATCATTAATCACCTACAACCTAATAAAGTGGTGGTGATTTATGGACCACGCCGGGTTGGAAAGACTACTTTAATACAAGAAATAAATAAAAAATTTTTTAACAAAAC
>PFTH01000069.1 GCA_002789465.1 Candidatus Roizmanbacteria bacterium CG_4_9_14_0_8_um_filter_34_12
GTTCAGGGCATGTGGAATCGCAAACCCTCGATACCGAATTTTCAGGACGCAATTTGCTCGCTGATAAAAATTTTCTTGATCCGCAACTCGCAACAGGCACAGTTGATCATAAAACTGATAAATATTCCGCAGGAAGTACAGATCATAACTTCATCGAACCGAGCTCAAAATGCGATCTTCGAAAATTTTATCATGCTTCGTATTGCTATAAAAATACAGCCTATCGCGAGTTGGAGGAAGAATTGGGATTAAATATGAAGCTCCACGGGCTTACGCCCGTGGTATCCTCAAATTCTTCGGCGAGCGAAATCCGCCGAAGCATTACCCTTCAACTCTCCTTCGACAAGCTCAGGATTCGCTCAGGGTATCCGCAATATCGCATTCATCCACGAGTTTACACTCGTGGTTTTCTGCGAAGGCGGATAAACTACAAAAATGCTGCCAAAGCAAATTCCATAAAGATAAAGCCAGTATGTAAATTTATTTACCGGGGTGAAAATGAAACTGAAATAATGATGCTTTTTCAGGTATTTTCCGATGGACCTTTCCGTATAAACAAAGAGGAAATCAAGCAGGGTAAATTCTTTACCCGGAAAATGCTAAACAGACTTATTAAATCTGGAGAAATTCAACTAAGCAAAGCGGGAAAACTGGTTTTGGAGAAGATAAATTGGTTGTGAGTTATATATTACTCTATTACTCGTAATAAGTTAACAAATTAACGAGTTAATGAGGTTACGGGTTGTAATGAGAATTGTGAGTTTGTGAATTAAAATAAGGTACTGAGCCAGCACATGGTATCCACTCCAGGGTCCTAAGTCTACAGATATCCGGTCAAGAATAATCGGTGGTACTATCCTCATTCTAACATCAATATTTCTACACTTATCCTGTACAATCTGAAATGGTGTCTTTCCCTGTAAGGAAGAGTGTTTCCTGACGTTGTTGTAGTAATACAGATAATTCATTGCTTCCCTGTAGAACTGTTGGGTATTGTTAATTGACATAATCCTCGGAATGTAGAATTCCTCATCATCTGTCCTGTGGGATCTTTCCAGGTGGGCATTCTGTTCAGGATGTCTCTTCTGGTTTTGGACAACACTGCAACCAAATCCTCTTAAAAGGTGCCTTAACTCTGTCATCTTCCACCAACAGTCTCCTCCAAACTCCATGCCATGATCAACCGTATAGACAATATTAGCTGTTATCCCATGGCTTCTTAACCAGGAAGTAACCCAGAGAAACCAGGTTAATCCATTAGTCCATGATTTCTCCTTTGAATAGGCAATGAGTTTGAATCTGGTATTAACATCGATTGCTCCCCACTGGTATATAGGCAGATTACAGGTATAGATGTGAGA
>PFTH01000181.1 GCA_002789465.1 Candidatus Roizmanbacteria bacterium CG_4_9_14_0_8_um_filter_34_12
AGTAAAACGCGATAAAAATAAAAATGAATTGCCCCGAAGCTGTGCTTCCGTTAATAGCACTGTAATCTCCTGTTTTGAAAAGATACATCAAGTCTTGACCTTTAATTAGGTTGGTAAGCATATAATCCAATGCAGTGGTTATCTTATTATCGAATATTTTACTGATAATGGGGGAAACGGTTGTTGAGTTACGTCGGAATATTACTTCTTTTACGTTATCAACGCTGAAAAAAATAATCTCAGAAAATCTTCCCTTAGTTGTTTGGGGATCTATGATAAATGTCGAACCAAATAAAACAAAAATAAAGACAATCGAAATCAACAAGCGAGGTAGCCACGATTTAACACTTTTTATATTTATATGATATGCCTCAAGATACACCACTAAAAAGGGGATAAGTAATCTAAATCCTTGATATGAATAGAAAGTTAAAAAAAGTAATATATAAGCTAATATTCTTTTTTGTTTCAATAAGCATAGAGTTCCTCCCAAAAGTAAAACAATGGCTAAGGGTATATCTAGAGCAAGTCGTGTAATATGAAAGATCCAAGGACTAAAACAAAATAAAACACTTGTTAACAATGCTTTTTTCTTATTACCAGTAATATGAAAAATAAGTTCGTAAATAATCCAAATTAGAAGTGAAGAGATAAGAACATAGGGAAGTCGTGCATAAAAGACAGAATGCCCTGGTAAAAATAATGACCAAAAGGCTGAATAATAAATTGCCACCATTGGGTTGCTTGGGCTGATTCCTTCAAAATTCAAAGGCATTGATTTTCCATACAAATCTTTTCCGGTTTGGGCGATTGAATATCCGGAATATGCAATGTCCCGCTCGTCATGAAGAAGAAAAATCTGATCAAGAAAAGGTAGTCGAATTAAAATAAAAATGAAAGTAAAAATTATAAGTATATTTTTCATACTTTATGCTTTTTTTCTAGAAGATATAGTGTTATTATGAAAATAATTAAAATTCCAATAATTGAAAAGTATATCTTAAAAAAAATAGGTTTTTGATTAATGTGATAGCGTACTCCGTTTAGCATCTGATAAGGTTCATATTGTCCACGAAGTTTAATTTCAAAAATTTGTTTAGGAAACAAAATCTTAATAATTTCTTCCTTTGGAGGATTGTCATAAATCGTTTGTCCATATATATCACCGACAAAAATACCCTCAAAAACAGATATTGTATTAAAGCCTTTGTCTTTATATATTTGAATTTTAAATTTTTTATCTTTAATTGGTTTTTTTAAAATTACTTGATAATTATCTGGCGCAACAGGAAAGAGAAAATCACTGATTTTTTGCGAAGTGATTATATTGTTATTTTGGTCCAAGATTCGAAATACCGTGCTATCAACATATGAAATATCGTTCTTTTCTATCTTAACCTCAATTCCATTGATGGTTTTCCCAATCGAATTATCAACGACGGCTTCGAGTGGTTTTGTGGAAAGTATTATTTTTTGTTTAGTAAGTTGATATGTTTTGGAAGGGATTAAAACTAATCGGGTCATGATAATAAAATCAAAAATAAAAAGCGAAGAATACACTATTAATATTAACGCAGTAATTTTATTTAAGTCCAAGTTAAATCTTTCTAATATTTTAAAATCTGTAATTTTTTTAATCGAAAATAAGCTTCCTAGTAGTAAAACTACCAAGCAAATATATGCAACGATCATTGCGCTTGTGATAAAAAGTCCATAAAGATCTGGATTAAATAATCCGCGAACAATGTCCTTATATTCAAGAATGTTATAAAAACCATAACCAAAAGTGGGTCGAAGTAGCCCGGACAAATCAATTCCAACCATGGCTCTTTTTATAAAACCAAATATTGGTGCAATAAATAATAAGCCATACTCTTTTTTTACTAATGTTAATAAAGCTAAAAAAGGTAAAATCCAAATATTAAATTGAGGGAATAAGAAAGTACTGTCTTCGGAAATAAAAATAATTGAAAGTAAAAGAGTACTAATATAAATTGGTGCCAGTTTATTTTTGAAAATAGTTTGTTTTTTAAGAATTGTGACAATTATCAGAAAAATATATAATAAAATAAAAATCGAGGTACTATTTAATTGGAAATTAAGTATTGCTGTTGATTCTCGAGACATCATAAAATACTGCTTCATTAAGGATGTATCTTTGTCCCAAGGTTGACTAAATAAGACGTAAAAGAATAAAGCACTCAACGAATGAAAAACAAAAGTCTTGATGTTTTTAGTAAATGATATTATTGCGAGCGGAATAAGTAACATTGGTACTTGCTTTATAATTGCTCCAAGTGCAAAAAAAACAAAAGTTAAAATTGTATTAATTGTTATAGGTTTTTTATCAATTTCTTCTGTTGCTTTAATCCAAAAATAAACTCCAGCCAGCATACTTGTTAGCATTAAAAAATCAGATTGAAAAACTGCATAAGGAACAATCATTAAAAATGGAGTAACTGACCAGAATTTAATAATTTTAATTGCAGAATCAGATTTCACGATTTTGGCGATTTTATAAAAGAAGAAAATAAATACTCCGTCAAATAATAATTGAAGCATTTTAATTGAGATTAGTTGATAAAGTGGAGGACCCCATCTGAATAATTTCGATAAATATAACGAAGCATCTTGAAACGGTTTGTTATCAAACAAATACTGAATTTCTAAAATTCTGGCTTTTTCTAAGGTTTTTAGACAAACTGCTGTTAATTGATAGAATATCTTTCCATATAACTGAACCTCCAATCCATGCCTTTTTAAAGCAAAAAAACCATCGACTAAACTACATGTATCAGCAACTGATTTACTTAAAGCGAGAATATTAAAAAAATCAAAAGGAGAATTAATTAAAAAACTTAGAACTAATCTAACCACAACACCAATTAAAACCCATTTGATTACTTGTTTATTTATATTGCGCATTTTGGTCAATTTTACATTTAAAATACTTAATAGTCAAAAATAAATAAAACATAATTTGAAAAATAATTAAGGTGTTTATAATAGTTGGAAATGAGAATATTTGAATAAAAAATTCTGGAGGATGGGGTGACCACCAACCATTATATAAATTTAAAAAATTAAATAAAGATAAAAAAATAAATATGATTAATAATTTAGTGTTTTTGATTGAGAAAATAAGTAAAAATGGTAGAGTCATCAGTAAATGTCTTTCATGCATTCGTGTGGAAAACAAAAAAATTGTCCAAGGAATCAAGAATAGTGAAGCGATAGTATCGATAGTATATTGATTATTATATTTACTTCGATATAGTTTATAGATGATAGACAAAATTATTAATCCAACAAAAAATGAGGCAACATATCTTGCCGAAATTCCTAGAATTAAATATTTCAAATCTTGGATATGTCCTAACCCGGTTGTTAATCCCCAAAAATTAAAAGCATGAGCTGTTAAATAATCTGATCCATATTGGTTAAGTATTTTATACCAATAGGTAGCAAAAGGATAAATTATTGCTGTATTTTTCCCGATAAAAGGGAGGAATGAAACCCAGATAATAAGTAAGATTAAAAAGAAACCTCTGATTGTTTTATTAATTCCAAAGCGATTAAGAGAAACAAGTCCAAATATTGGTACAAAAATAAAGGCAGTTTGCTTTGTTAACAGGGCAATTCCAATAAACAATGATGATAAGTACAAACTTTTTTTATAAAGAAGAAGATAGAAGGCACTAACGATAAAAAACAAAGGAAGAGCGTCTATTTGGCCCCAATAGGAACTGTTATAAAAAAAGGCTGGATTAAAAAGAATTAACCCTGCTGTCAATAAAGGTAGCTTAGAATACTTTGACTTTATTAATTTGATGGTAAATAAATAAGTAACATAGGCCAAACCAATATCGGCTAGTATTGCCCATATTTTCATCAAGGCAGGAAGCATAAATTTTTGTTCTTTCCAAAAAAAGATAAAATTTGATGGAAAAAAAGAAAATAAAGTATTTAGTTTCCATAAAAACGGCCCAATCAAAGCATAAATATTATAGCTAAATGAAAAAAATATCATTGTAATTGGAGGATAGTTGGCAAAGCTGACGCCATAATTTTTTGAGAAGTCCCTTTCATAAAATCCGCGTGTTCCGTTATTAACAATATCTTTTCCCCAAGAGATATGAGTATTAACGTCACCATTGTAACTAACCATGCTTAAAGCGATTCGAAGGAGAAAACCAAGAGCTAAAAGAATAATTAATATTTTTGTTTTCATGAAAACAAAGATAGGATTTTGTTAATAAATTTGTTTTTCAATTTGGATAGAGGAGATGTAAGATTTTGTTTTATTAGCCAATAATTAGTCTCAAATAATCCTTGTTTAAAATAAAGTTGAGGAATTTTATGAATTTTTTCTTTTTGATCAGACTGAAATTTATTTTTTTCCCAAAAATAAAAATAAACCAAAAAGTAATAAAACATTTGCAAAAACGCCAAGACAAAACCATGCATTCCATCACGATAACCTTCGTGTGCAAAGAATCTACTGATAAACTCTGATAAAGCTTTACTGATAGTTGTTGATAATGATAGAGATTGCTTAGTTTGAATCAATTCATTGACTTCGGATTTTGCATAACGGGTGGCTTTTTCTAAAAACTGATCAAGACTCTCGTAGTTGTAATGGATAATAGCGTTTTCTGCTTTTGCCTCAAAACAAAATTGTTTTCCACTGATTTTCGGTTGCGGATGAACATTTTTCGGCCAAATTACACTGGTTTTCCTATATAAGCGCACTTGATTGTCTGGCCACCAGCGCGAATGTTCAATCCATTTATTAAAAATGATATTTTGGCGGGGAAAAAGAAAGCAGTCATAGTTGTTTAAATGAGTTTTGATAAAACCAATTGTTCTATTCGGAAAAACTTCATCCGGATCAAGATATAACACATATTCGTTTTTTGCTATTTTTTTCAAGTCTTCCTTAACAACGTCGGCAAAAGGGGTGTCTGATGCAATTTTATGGATTTTTATCTTTGGGTTATTGAAAAGTTTATGAATTTGATCTGGTGAAAGATTAATATCTCCGATAATGATTTCATCAACCAGTAAATCAATAGATTCTAAAGTTTCATCTAGATGAGGTGGTTGATCTTTAACAACGATTATGGCGGAAATATTACTCATAGCGAAAAATTCCTTTAATTTCTTTAATTATATTGATTTTAAATAGAATTTGCAGGAAAAATGCATAAATTAATCCTCCAATAATTATCAACATGATTAAATCAAGTAAAGAATTGAGAATAAATAGATTGATTAATGAAATAATTATTCCCATGAGAATTGCAGCAATGATTGGTTGTTTGATTGATTTGATGAAATGAAACTCAACCAGTTCTCTGGCTTTTGAAATAACCAGGATAAAAGCCAAAGAAAGAATCACCTGTGTCATTGGAAAACCATAATAACCAAAATAGTGGGTGAGAATTGGTGTGAAAATCCAAGTGCTCACGGTCCAAAGCATCATAAAAAGAAAGGTGGTTTTTGCCTTACCCATTGCATTAAAAAGATTGGTGAAAGGAGACGAATATGATGATAAAAAAGAAGAGATGCACATCAGATAAAATAATGGCAAAGCCGGTTCCCATTTAGAATAGCGTGGGATAATCTTGATGAAAGAATCCATAACAATAAATGAGCCCATGATAATTGGCGCAAGTAGGATGGTTTGATAATAAAGAATTTTATCAAGCAGTCTGCCAACTTTATTTTTATCCTGTTGAATACGCGCAATTACCGGGAATAAGACACGACTAATATTATCCATGATAATTCGGATTGGTGCTTCTGCCCATTTTTTAGCCCAACCAATATATCCCAGTCCGGTGAACCCAAGTGTTTTTCCTAAATATAAAGTGATTAATTCGTCTTTGAATAATGCCAAAAATGAACTGGCTTGAAAGGGGAGTCCAAACGATAAGAGTTTTTTTAAACTGACAATAGAAAACCCTAATTTTGGTTGCCAGGGAGCAATTGAATAAATAACAATCAATCCTGATATTGACCGAACCAAAACTGCGAAAGTAAAGCTCATCAATCCGAACTTCAACACTGCCAAAATAATGATTGTTAAATAAAATAGCGTATTTTCAATTATCTGCACCATTACAATTTTTTGAAATTTGATTTTTCGCTCCAGTAGGATTGAAGGGATGGTTTTGAGGGAAGAAAAAACAAAAGAAATTAATAATGCCCAGTAAAGATAAACCCCTGTTTGCGGTAGTTTATAGAATCTTTGTATAAATCCGGTTAATAAATAGCCAAGGGTTACGATTGTAATTACCAGAATTTGCTGAATAGTGAAAGTTGTTCTAATATCGTCATCACTGACTTCTTTTTTTTGCACTAGTGACGCGGCCAGACCAATATCAGAAAAATAATTTAGCAATGAAATCATTGATAGGACTGTAATATAGATTCCAAAGATTTCCGGAGAAAGAAGAATGGTGATGGCTAAGTTAGCACCTAAACCCAAAACCGCTGAGTATCCGCTTTGGAAAAATAAGCTTAAAGCGCTGATTATGGTGTTTTTTTTGATATCCTTCATATAAAATTAGAATATGAAATTTCGGAAATGGTATAGGTTGATTTGCCGCTTTTATGCTGATTTATCCCGTTCAGCGGGATTAAAACAGCTTAGAGCGGCATATACTCGAGCAAATTTATTTGCGAGTGGTATATTGCTTGTTATTATAACACTTCCAGCCTGGTTTGTATTATTAAATAACCTTAATCCTTCAATGCACGATGACCAGCATATTGCGCGTTTATTTTTGTTGGATCAGGGAATTAAACAAGGTTATTTGTTTCCACGTTGGGTTGATTTGCTGGGATTTGGTTTTGGATATCCGCTTTTTAATTTTTATCCGCCTTTTATTTATTATTTTGCCGAAGCATTTCATTTAATTGGATTTTCATTAATCTGGTCAATTAAACTAATGATTATCTCGGGTTTTGTACTTGCAGCTGGTGGTATTTATGTTTTTGTAAAAAACATTTTAGGAAGATTATCTGCTTTTCTTGCAGCTACTCTTTACACATATTTTTTTTATCATGCGATTACGGTTTATATTCGGGGTGCACTGGCAGAATTTTTTAGTTTTGCGACATTTGCCTGGATGATGGTATTTTTACAACGGGTGGAAAATAAACCAAACTTGGAAAATGCTTTGTTATTAGGCATTGGTTTTGCAGTGCTAATTTTAACGCATCCGTTAATTGCCTTTCCCAGTGGTTTTTTTATAGGAGCGTACATTTTGTTTTGCTTCATTAAATCAAATCAGAAGATTATTTATTTGCGATCAGTTGTCTTTGGTTTAACGCTTGGATTAAGTCTATCGGCTTTTTTCTGGCTGCCTTCGATGTTGGAGCGGAAATATACCTTGGTTGATAAGGTTTTAACAAATGAGTTGGCTGACTACAAAAAGCATTTTGTTTATTCGGATCAGTTGTGGTATTCCCCATGGGGATTTGGAGGGTCAACATCAAATCATGCTGATGGCATGACTTTTCAGTTGGGAAAGATTCATATTTCTTTAGCATTAGTTACCCTAATGGTGTTTTTATTCTTGTTTATTAATAAAAAGATTAAGTCAAAAAATAATAGACATTTTTTACTGTATGGTTTCTTGCTTTTTTTTAGTTTATTTATGACAACCAATTATTCGCAGTTTATCTGGGAAGAAATTCAATATCTGTCATATATGCAGTTTCCTTGGCGGTTTTTAACTTTCTCGGCTTTTTTTATCAGTGTTGTTGGAGCATTTGCTGTATTTTTTCTTAAAAAATTCAACAAAAACAAACATTGGCAAATATTTATTAACGTTGGTATAACAATTATAATCATTATAACTGTTATAAAATATTTGCCCTACTTTAAACCACAACATTTACTTAGAACATCAGACGCAGAACGAACAACTTTTGAAGAAATTGCTTGGAGAATTAGCAATACATCGTTTGAGTTTGTGCCAAAAGGTGTTCCTTTAAAAAAATCTGCGCTCAATACAACGATTTATAATATTGAAAAAAAAGATTTGCCAAAAAATCCTTATCAAGTAATGTCCGGTATTGGTGATGTCACAATGACGGAAAACCGGTTTCAAAACAAAACCTTTGAGGTTAATGCAAAAACTCCAATCACGCTACGCTTAAACACCTATTATTTTCCCGGTTGGAAAGCGAAGGTTGATGGAAATGAAATGAAGATTGATGATATCAACAAATATAAATTGATCACAATATCTTTGCCAAAAGAATCAAAAAAACTTGAGCTAAGATTTGAAAATACTGAAGTAAGAAAAATTGGAGAGTGGGTAACTGTAATTAGTGTTTGGTCGATAATCATTCTTTTTATTTTTATTCGGATTAGTCGAAAAGAGAACAAACATGACTAACATTTGGTTAAATAAGAAACAATACCTTGCTTTGACTATTGTCCTATTTTTATTGATATTTATATGGATTAGAGGAGGGTTGGACGTTGTATATTTAGACACAGATTTAGGTCGGGATTTAAGTGAAATGTCGAAATTATGGATTGGTACAAAAGTTATCTGGCTTGGACCTAGGCTAAGTCCTGGATTTCACGCAAGTCCGATTTACTACTATATTTTTTATCCCGCACTAATTATTAGTCATGGAAACGCTAATTCATTAATAATCTTTAATTTAATATTAGCAACCCTGTCACTTGGTTTATTCGGATATTTGGGGATTAAAAGATTTGGAACGTCTTTTTTATTAGTAATTGGTATGATTGGTCTATTTCCTTGGTGGAGCAGTATTGTTCTTCATCCAGGTAATGGATATACTTATGTAATTTGGCTATTATTGTCTTTGTCTTGTTTATGGTTTGAATTACCATTATTCTTTTCGGCGTTGTTTCTTGGTTTGGCTACTTCATTTCATCCAGCGGCAATATTTGCCATAACCTTATTGTTTTATGAATGGTTTCGAAGAAAGCATAAGTTTACTAGATTACTTCAGATTATATTTGGTTTTTTACTTCCCTGGTTTCCTATTATTATTTTTGAAATAATCACCAAAGGATATCTTTTTCGCCAATGGTATACTCATCCAAAAATGGGCATTTTTTTACAGTTTCAAATGAATAATTTACAATCAATTGTGAATTCGAGTTATTTCAATTTCCCTATTGCATTAATAATATTAACATTAACTTTGATAGCATTATTTTCTTCCTCAAAAAGGCATAGAGTTTGGTTTTTTCTTACAATGATAAATCTAAGTCTTTTTTCAATTATTAGCCTAGTCCCTACACATTATTTGTTAGGGATATCTTGTATTTTGATGTTCGTTGTCATGATTATTTTAATTCAAAAATTGTGGGGTCGTTGGATTTTGTTTGCAATGATTATGTTGTATTTATTTAACACAATTTTTTTTACACCTTACCCAACACAATCAAAAAGACCCATTTCAAAAATTAAAAACATAGTTGATGTTTTTGTGAACAAAAG
>PFTH01000198.1 GCA_002789465.1 Candidatus Roizmanbacteria bacterium CG_4_9_14_0_8_um_filter_34_12
ATTCTCCCAGATAATTTTATTACCCTGGATTAAGGATGGCCTTGGTTTGGCAATGGAAATTTTACGGTCCGAATTATCAGGTAAATAAACGATTGCCCGATAACCACTGACTGATGTCTGATTTTCCAGCGTAGGGATAATTAGTTCCCAGATGTTTCCTGATACGTCAAAAATTTTCTCTTGTAAAAAAGCCAAGTGAAAACTATTAGTTGTATCTCGACCAATGGCCGGATCATTAAACTCAAGATTAAGAAGAATTTTCTCACCATCATTTACGACATTCGGATTTACCACTCCTTTATCATCAGCTGCGGTGATTTGACTAATCAAGTAATTTTTTGGGAATGCAATACTGAATTTTTTAACATAAACATCTGAATTCAAGTTAGTAATATTAATTGTAAAGATTACTTTAGCTGTTGTTATATTGTCAGTTTTTCCTAAAAAATACTCAACCTGATAATCACTTTTAAAATCCGCCGCCAATATCTTTGTGGATGATAATAAAAATAAAAGAAAAACTAGTAATAATACTTGAATTCTACGTACCATAAATTCATTATAGCCTATAAATCAATGTCATTGCGCGGAACGACGTGGTTATAATTCCGAGCGCAGTCGAGGAACAATCCCGTTACCAAAACCGTCGACCTGCGAGGTCGACGCCGGCTTAAAGATTTCGGTTTCTCATGTTCCCCCTTATTCTTCCCCCATAACCCCTTATAGTAACCGCAAAACAAAATGTCATCCCCGCGTAGGCGGGTTACAATCCCCTTTAGGGGAAATCCAGTCCAAAATCACCTTATTTATTATTTATAATGTGCATTATGTCTGGATTCCCTCTTTCGAGGGAATGACAAAAGCGGACATTTCGTTTTGCATTAGCTATAACTATTCCGCGTATTCGTTGATTAGGATTGTATTGTTTTATTCGTATCATACTTTGTTTTAAAGATACTCCGCCGTATATGACTTCTTATTCTTCCTTAATCCCTCCAACTCTCCCTGGTAAACCACATTTCCTCCCTCATCCCCAGGGCCCGGTCCTAAATCAATTACATACTGGCTATTTTTGATGACATCAACATTATGCTCAATTAAAATTACGGTATTTCCTTTTTCTACCAATTGGTAAAGCGTATGTAATAGCTTTTCAATATCATAAAAATGTAATCCTGTTGTTGGTTCATCAAGAATATAAACGGTTTTTCCAGAATCCCTTCGTGAAAGTTCGTTTGCCAGTTTTATTCTTTGCGCTTCTCCTCCGGAAAACGTTGGCGCTGCTTGGCCAAGTTCAATATACCCAAGTCCAACGTTTTGTAAGAAAACAAGTTTTTGATAGATAAAAAAATGATTTTGGAAAAATATCGTTGCTTCGTCAACTGTCATTTTTAATACATCATAAATATTTTTATCACGATAGGTAATTTCCAAAGTTTCCTGATTATATCTTTGTCCGTTACAAACATCACATTTTACATAAACATCAGGTAAAAACTGCATTTGAATTCGAATTAAACCTGCGCCTTGGCATTTTTCACATCGACCACCCTTAACATTAAAAGAAAACCTTCCTTTTTTAAATCCTTTTGCTTTTGCTTCAATTGTTTCAGAATACAAAGCACGTATTTCATCAAAAAATCCAATATACGTAGCTGGGTTTGATCTGGGAGTTCGGCCAATTGGTCTTTGGTCCACAAGATAAACGCGATCGACATATTGATATCCTAAAAACTGGGAAAATTCTCCCATTGTTTCCTGATAATGTCCGTCTAAATAATATTTAAGCGCAGGATATAGAGTTTCAGTCAGTAGCGTTGATTTACCAGAACCAGATACTCCAGTCACACAAATCAAATTACCTAGCGGAAATCGAACGCTAATTTTTTTAAGATTGTTTTGCGTACAATTTTTCAAGTCTAAAAATCCGCGTGTAGTAACCAACTCTCTTGTTGGCATTTTGATTTTTTTTAAACCGTTCAGATATCTACCCGTCAAAGATTTTTTTTCCTTAAGCATGGCATTCACTGTTCCAGAAAAAATAATCCTGCCCCCGTGTCTTCCTGCCATTGGCCCAAGCTCAATACTGTAATCGGATTTCATAATAGTTTCCTTATCGTGTTCGACCACAACAATGCTGTTTCCTAAATCACGAAGTTTAATTAATGTATTGATTAGTGCGTTTACGTCTTTAGGATGAAGTCCGATTGACGGTTCATCAAGTACGTATAAAACACCTGTTAACCCGCTTCCAATTTGCGACGCTAGACGAATTCTTTGTAACTCTCCTCCAGACAAAGTTTTTGCCGGGCGATTAATTGTTAAATAAGATAAACCAACGTTTATCAAAAATAATAATCGTGTTTTAATCTCTTTGATAATGAGTTTAGCAACGGAAATTTCATAATCGCTTAATTTATTATTCAGTTCTTCATTAAAATATTGATAAAAACTTTTAATCGACCCCTCCCCGACTTCAACAATGTTTTTTTCATCAATAGTAATTGCCAAGATTTCCGGTTTTAGTCGTTTTCCATCACACACAGGACAAACATCTTCCCGCACATAACGATTCACCTCAATTTCTTCCAACTGCCCGACGCTTTCAAAAAATCTTCTTTCCAGTTCTTTGATAACACCGAAATATGAATCAACTATTCCCGTTATTTTTCCAAATCGATTTGTACCAGTCACTTGATAAGTTTTACTGCTTCCATAAAGCAAAAGTTTAATTTTATCTTTAGATAAATCAGAAATCTTTTTATTTAAGTCAATCTTCTCTTCTTCGCACATTTGTTTAAAGATTCTTGCATGCCAACTATCTGAGAAAAACATTTTTTCATAAGGAATAATTCCACCCTCATTAATTGAGATATTTTTATTAATAACAAGATCTGGATCAATTCGATAGATTGTTCCCAAACCCTTGCATTTTTCACAAGCGCCAAGCGGAAAGTTAAAAGAAAACATTCTTGGTTCAATTTCAGGAAGTGATAAATTACATTTTGGACAAGAAAACTTTTCTGAAAATAGGATGTCTTTTGAATTGCTTTTTGATAAAACAACCAGCCCATCAGAGAGAGAAAGTGACTGTTCCACAACCGGCCTTAGTCTTGAAATTAAATTTGCAACAAAAATCTTATCTTTTATTTGAGAATAACTGGCTGTAAGCTGATCTATCATAACATCAATGCTGTGTTTATTTGTTTTAATCAAAGAAATATCATCGTCAATATTAAAGATCTTATTATCAACACGAACAGTTGTGTAGCCTTTGCTTTTTAGATTAATAAATAGCTCTTTAAACTCACCTTTTTTTTGTCTGACAATCGGTG
The DNA here is from genome assembly GCA_002789465.1 of Candidatus Roizmanbacteria bacterium CG_4_9_14_0_8_um_filter_34_12. Taxonomy (GTDB): domain Bacteria; phylum Patescibacteriota; class Microgenomatia; order UBA1406; family GWC2-37-13; genus UM-FILTER-34-12. The sequence continues at coordinate 3,336 of PFTH01000198.1, forward strand.
AATAAATAATAAATTTTTGTGGTTTAATTTTTTCAGTTTGACAATGATTTAGAATTTGAATTCTAACCTTTTCAATAATCTCATCCAGCGACATTCGCTTAATTTCTTGACTGCATTTTGGGCAATGAGGATGCCCAATACGAGCAAACAACAATCTAAGATAATCATATATCTCGGTAATCGTTCCAACTGTTGATCTGGGATTGTGAGAGGAGCTTTTTTGATCAATGGAAATTGCAGGCGACAGCCCTTCAATTGAATCAACATCTGGTTTGTCCATTATTCCAAGAAACTGTCGAGCGTAAGTTGATAAAGATTCCACATAACGCCTTTGTCCTTCCGCATAAATCGTATCAAACGCCAGTGAAGACTTGCCAGATCCAGATACTCCAGTAATCACCACCAGTTTATTTTTTGGTAATTCAACACTCACATTCTGCAAATTATGCTCCCTTGCCCCCTTAACAATTATTTTATCCATATTTTTATGTACGGACAGGTCGCGACCTGTCTCTACTGTCTTTCCCAATAACTAATATCTATTATCTCTTCCAACAATCGGACGTAATAAATTACGCCCCTGCATTATTCTCAATTCATAATTCGTAATTCTTAATTTATTTTTCCTCCTAACCCCTAACTACTATCTACTAACTACTATTTTTTCATCTCTCTCACCTTATCCCTTATTCTTATCGCCAGCTCAAAGTTCATCTCGTTTGCCTGATTTTTCATCTCTCTTTCCAATTTTTTAATAATTTTTTTCTGCTCCATCGGAGTCAATCCTTCGGTTTTAATTGAATCTAGCTGTTTTTCCA
>PFTH01000214.1 GCA_002789465.1 Candidatus Roizmanbacteria bacterium CG_4_9_14_0_8_um_filter_34_12
AATCGTGTTTGGAGAAATGATGGTGTTATTAATGCTCCAACAATCAGCAGAGCGTATAGTGCAGCCAATGGGGACCCCGAAGCATTTGTAAATATGATTGGTCGATATAATAATTATGGTGATGACTTAGGAATTGTTGTTGATTCGTTTAAGGGTGTAAGTCCTGCAGCTCGTGGTCGTGGAGGTTCGTCACTGGGGATTATTAATCCGGCCATGGTTGATGGTCCACAGCATCTTCTTTTCCCTAATCCTGCCAACGAAGCTGAATGGATGTTTCGTTTACCATGGGAGTCAGCGGAGCAGGCAAGAGTAGTCCGTTTGCCTTGGCAAAAGGCAGAACAAATTATACCGGCAGGTGTCATTGGACAAACAACTGTCTCTAAAAAAATAGGGTTAGTTCAAAGAATATTACCCGCGCGCGAAGTGAAGGTTGGATTTATTTCCGACGTTCATTCCGACGTTGCTGCATTTAATGCCTCGTTGCAAGATTTAGGGATTGTAGATAGTGCTGGAATAGCTACAGGTAAACACGCTATTTTTGGTGGAGATTATTTTGGCAAAACGACTACAGGTTTAGTTAGCGTTAATCCTAATCCTGGTTTAGAGATACTAGAAAAAGTAATAACTCTACAGAAAGAATCTAGTGGAAAGATTGTTGCACTAGCTGGTAATTGGGAAACACGTATTGCTTTAGCTATGAGAACAGCTAGACAGGCTGAAGTGGACATTACTAATCAAACATTACGTGAAACTTTAATTCGTACTGCCAACTCAAAACGTTTTTCCCTCGATGAAATCGACGTTGCTATTAGCCCTGCACATCTCGATACCGTGGTTGATCAACTCTCACAGTTAAGGTTTCTTCATCAATTACCTGACGGATCAATTGCTCAGCATGTTGATACTGCAGAATTACTTAGATATGCTTTTAAAGATGAAGCGGAAGTAGATCATTTATTAACTCACCGACCTGATCTTGCTAAAAATGTTAAGCAAATTTTGCAAGGTCGTGGGGATAAAAAAAGTTCAATTTCAGTAGAAGATTTAACCACCTTGAAAAAAGCATTTAACGCCATATATTGGGATAATAAAACAATTGTTGAAAGAGTAAATACCAATGCAACAACAATTATGAGGGATGGAATTATTAAAATTGACGATGAAAATACCGGTGTAGCTTTGATGGCTTTAGATACTGATATGGCTGGAGAACTGGTTTTTTATCAGCAACCTGAGGTAGCTATTGCTTTTCGTGATATATTCGATCCGCGAGGACAAATTTTCCATGGTCATTCACCAGTTGACACAGTGAGAAGTTTAGCGATTGAGAATAAATTTGATGAGATAGCTCCGGGAGTATTTCGTTTTGTGACCGATCAAGGAGCATTGGTGGATATGCATAATCTAGATGGTCGAATGTCAACGGGAATGCGTATATCTCGCCCCGATGGTCAATTTTTTCCAGTTCTTAAGGGTATAGTTCAAACTAACACAGGTGATGCTATATTTTCTGAACCGCAGAAGCTAGCCCAAGACATTACATTTAGTGTTCGACCGAATGACGTTCTTTATCGAGCGTATCAACTATTTGGTACATTTTTAGCAGCAATATTTTAGCATTTAATTATTTGCAGTTGATTTAATGACAAATTATTTGATATTCTAATAAATATGTCAGATAAAGGAGGAGATTCACCAGAAATAGGTATGCCAAAAATTTTCGTTACTGGAAGACAAGAACACTCGGGAGACGTTTTCAAAAAAACGGAAGAGAGAGTGGCTAAATTTCTTAGTCCTGGTAGTAATGTTATACAAGGATTAGCAGGTCTAGAACAAGGTGTAAAAAAAGTTCTTAAAGATGAAGTTAGGCCCTTAACAGCAAATGAAGCGCATGCACTTCTCAGTTCGTATGGAGTTCATATAGATGATATTAATAAAGCCTATTTAATTTATCAAGCGTTGCGGGCAAAGGGTGAAATTGCAAATATTCCCGTTAAAAATAGACAAATATGTTTTGTCAAGACTAATCATGAGGTATCAGTATTAACTGATATGGCTAGGAATATGGATGTTCCTCCAGATGAATTTCAGAGATTACTTAACCTTTGTTTAGAAAATTAAAAAATATAATCATAAATATGAATCAAACAAATTCCACTAACGCTGAACCAGTTCACTCGCCTAATAAATTAAAAATTAACTATCTCTATCATGCTTTAGTTGTTATTATATTTACGATTGGTATTTTAATCGGAAGCTTTCTCTACTATTATAGTTTGAAGTATATTGTAATTAATGCGCTTAGTATTTTAGCAATCAATGGGACATTACTAATTTTGGCGTTATTTCAAAAAATCGACTACAGCAAACGATTGTTTATAATTGACTTAGTCGTTGCTAATCTGCTTGTTTCTTATTATCCTTTTGGTCAGGGAATGATTATAATTATGATAATAATTTTTGCTCAACGGTTATTAAAATTATTATAAAGTTCAGATAAATACCACGCTTATTGTTTTTAAACACTTAATATATGAACCCAAATGGTCAACCTCAAACTCCAGGAAGAAAGTTAAACTTCATTTTGCCAATTAAAAATGCAGCAACGATAATTATTGCTATTTTAGTGGTTGTCTTAGCTTATCCCTATATACAAGATTGGTTTGTCTTTGAGCCACAAACAGTAATGGCAATTTGGGTAATTGGTTTTATTCTGGCTTTGATTACCAGATTAAATTATCTATCCCGTCTTTTTTTATTTGATATGATTATTGTGACCGGTATTATTGGGTATTACTCGTTTAGCGAAGGATTGTTGGTTTTGCTTTTATTATTAATTATTCAAAAATTAGCTAAATTACTATAAAAATATGAAACGCCTAATTAAAAAAATATTATTTATTGCTCTTGCGATTTTCTTGGCAAATTTTGCCGGTCAATTTTTTCAGGGATTTTTAATGGGAATTGGAGGTAATATCAAGTTGATTGGTTTAAGCAACCTTGCTTTTGATCCATTAATTACAATTGCCTATCTTATGCTTTTTTATTTTATTACATTGTTTTACCAGCCCCATCCAAAAAGTCAATACCTTTTATTTCTATTAACGTTATTTTTATCATTTACCGTTAATTTTATTCAAGGATCAATATTATTAGTGGCTTTATACTTTTTATTAAGCAAGTTTCGAATCCTTTAACTCGTTTTGATCGAAGATCAATATCTAATTTTGATTAATTCACCATTTTCTTCCTCATATAAGGGTGCTTTTTGTTCAAGTGATCGATGTGTGAAAAGTATTCCGCTTAAGTGATCAACTTCATGTTGAATAATCACAGCCTTAAAACCGGAAAACCATTCCGTTATGGTTTTGCCATTAATATTTTGATATTCGAGTAATATTTTATTAGCTCGCTTTACCGGCCCCCAAATGTGTGGAATTGACAAACAACCTTCCAACGGCTGCTTTTTTTTAGTATGACTGCTTTTTCTCTGCATTACTTTAAATTCTTCGGATTGTAGAATACGCGGATTGATAAATACTTCAACTAATGCTTTTAGTTTTGGCTTGATAATAAATAACGCTAAACTTTTACCAATTTGTGGCGCTGCCAGTCCAACTCCAGGAGGATCAATCTGTGCTTCCAATGTCTTTTTCATTTCCTTGACGAGTTTTAATAAAACTTGATCAAAATTAACAACGGGTTTAACCGGTATTGTTAAAATAGAGTTTGGAACATTAACGACTTTCAACATGGAGATATTATATAATAACCTTATTAATAATTTCTAATTAATCTAATTATTCTAATTGACCTAATCAAATTTCAAATCCCAATTAGTCATTGGTCATTATTTAGGTTAATTAGGTCAATTAGGTAATTAGGTTAATTTAGTATTTAGATCAATTAGAGTAATTTAATGAAACTTTCTCTTTGCATTGCCACCTACAACGAAGAAACTAACTTACATTACCCATTGGATTCGGCATATAATTTGGTGGATGAAGTGATTATTGTTGATGGGGGATCAACTGACAAGACAATTCAAATTGCCAAATCATATGGTAATAAAGTAAAAATAATTCAAACTAATAATCCTCCGATGTTTCATATCAATAAAC
>PFTH01000010.1 GCA_002789465.1 Candidatus Roizmanbacteria bacterium CG_4_9_14_0_8_um_filter_34_12
TCAACGCTTTTACCAAATTATAAACAATATTATACTCTTAAATTTGTAAAAATCAATTGACAATTAACTATTAACAATATACAATATTTCCATCACGATGAGAGGACAACCAAAAGCTAATCATGCTTCGGTGACGCCTCTCTTTTTTTTAGTTTATCTTTTAAATTATCTACAAAGGCAATGAATGGATTAAACTCCCAAAATAGCTGTGAATATTTTCTTCTGTTAGGGATGATTAAACGCAACAGTTTGCCTTTTTCGTTGAGATATTTGACCAAACAATGAAAATCACCGTCTCCAGATACAATAATCGCTTTAGAATAATTCTCATATTCAATCATTGTATGGAGAACTAATTCGGCGTCTACGTTTCCTTTAACTGTAATTTTTCTCCCTTTTTTAATTTCCAATACTGGTTTAAAAATACAAATATAACCTGATTCTTGCAAAAAAGTATAAAGTTTCTGATTGCCGATTAAATAACCAATAAATAAAAACGCTTTTTCTACTCCATATTTTGCTTTTAAATAAACGCGGAAACGGGCAAAGTCCAGTTCCCACCCCTGGCTCAATATACCCAGATTCAAATTTTGACTATCAATGAAGGCGAAAATTTTTTAAGGTTTGGATTTCAATTTCATAGGTTTATGATAACGTAATAATCAATTTCTTCAATTTTCCAAGAGCAAGTTTCATCTCTTTCTCCCCTACTGTAGCAAATGTTAATCGAATAGTTGAATAATCCGGTTCATTTGCATAAAAAGGATAACCCGGCATAAAACTGATACCAGCTTTAACTGCTTGTTGATATAAAACACGGGAATCGATTCTGGGAATTGTCATCCAAGTAAACAATCCCCCCTTTGGTTTGGTCCAAGAAGCACGACTGTCAAAATTCTTTTTCATTTCATTCATCATAAACCGGGCTTTTTTTCCATAGAAGATCCGAATTTTCTCCATTTGCGCTTGATAGATTGTTTGATTTTTCAAATATTCGGCAACCAATGCTTGTGATAATGACGGACTATGAAGATCCATTGCCTGCTTAATCAAGGCCAATCGCTCGATAATTTTTTCATCAGCCACTAAATATCCCACCCGCAGACCCGGACAAAAGGTTTTGGAAAAAGTTCCCAGATAAATTACAGAATTAGCATTTTCTAACGCCGCTAAACTCGGTGGCGGCGCTTTTTCAAAATATAATTCACCATAAGGATCGTCCTCTATTATCAATCGTCCATTTGTATTTGCAATATCAATAACTGACTTTCTTACATTTAATGACCAAGTGATTCCCGTGGGATTTTGAAAAGTTGGAATAAAATAGGCAAATTTGAATATATTGTTATTTATCTTTCGATGTAATTCTTGCGGATGGATTCCATTTTCATTTAATTGTAAAATCTTAAAATTTGTCTCATAACCATTAAATGCCAATACTGCAGCTAAATACGTCGGGTTTTCCACCAATATCTGATCTCCCTTATCTAAAAATGCCTTTCCCACTAAATCCAGGGCTTGTTGACTGCCAGTGGTAACCAAAATTTGTTCCGGTTTCACTGTTTTTTTCCATTTTTTTGTTAAATATTTGGCAATTTGTTCCCTTAAAACCGGCAAACCCGGGGTTGGACCATATTGCAACACCTGTTGACTGTTTTCTTTAATTAATCTGTCAACAGTTTCTCGAATAAACTCCACTGGAAATAATTCTGGATTGGGAATTCCACCGCCCAAAGAAATAATTCCCGGCTGACTGGCAAGTTTTAATGTATTAGTGATTGTTGGATCAGCCATTTTCGCAACCCGTTTTGCATATACGAATTTCGTATTATTGTCATCGCGAGTCCCGTTCATGTTAGCTGAACGGGACGTGGCGATCCCGTTACCAATAGGACTTCTTATATTAACGGGATTGTCCCTCGAACTAAGCTCGGGATTATAACTTCCCCCGCTAAGCGGGGTCGCAATGACATTATTTTTACTTAATGCGAAACTCGCAGTATAAAAATTTTTCATAATATTCGAATTCTTATTTATTAACGACTCACAAGAAAAAAATAGGTTAAATTATTCTGACCATCCTGCATATTTTTTCCAACGATTTCAAAATTATACATCTTTGCAAGAATTTTTGGTCCTAATATAAGAATATTTTTGTCAACTTTTCCTTCACTCAAAGCTTGTGCAGATCGAGCCGTATCAATCATATCTCCTTTGCCGCTGATTAATTTTAATTTTGAATATTTATCAATTAATGATTGTTTGCATTGTAAAAATACTTGCGGATGCGCCATGATGGTGGTTGCTTGGCTTATGCTGGCATCTTTTCTTTTCATTAAAAAATGACTGATTAAAATTGGAAACTCCTCAATGATTTTGAACTTATATTTAGCCATGCTTCGCGCCGACTCCCAAACCACACCACCAACTGCATTATGGATTGCAAAAAGTCCAAAGTCAATCTTACCAGAAGATAAATATTGTAAAACGCGATTGCTCGTATAAAGATATTTAATTCTAAACTTTTTTATCTTATGCCGTTTAATATAATCCAAAACCGCTTGCTCATTAAAACTTCCTTTTCCTCCTTGAATTCCAAAAACCAAATATTTGCGACTAATTCTTTTTGGCAGTAGTTGATTATATAAAAAGTCATAAGGTCGACCGATGCGTTGACGCATTGCGTTGGTATAGCGATTAAATGTTTGTAAATTACAAAACAACTGCCAGTTATCATTGCATGTTTGTTTCACAATCTCCTGTAATTTTTTCGCACCCATTGTGTCAATTGCAGTCGGATGAAAATGAGTTTTTTCCAATAACCGACCAATAAAATGCGTTGTACCTTGAGATATGGCAGCTAGTTGATCATGCTTTTTTGCTGTCATTTCAACCACATTAATTCCTTTACTAATAAAGTATTCTTTCCAAAAACTAAAATTTTCTTGACTAGATTTAAACTGATTTATCATTAAATTCAATCCTGAAAATCCATTTTTACTGCTATCTGGACCAAACATGGGATGAGTTAATAATGCTTGTATTTTTAGTCCTTTTAAATATTTATTAAATATTTTTTCTGGATATTCTTTAACCGATAAGACATCGATTAATAAATGATTGGGTTGAAAAAACTGACGATGCGATTTGATGACTTTTTTAAACTGATCAATCGGCACGGCATAAAAAATTATGTCCGCTCGATATATGCTTTTAATATTTTTAACAACTTTTGTATTTTCTGTCAGCCTTTGGTTATTAAACACAGATTGAGTTCGGTTGAATAAGATAATATTAAAATCCGCCCTTAACATGCGATATAGTGTTTTTCCAAACCGCCCAAATCCAACAATCGCAACGGTTTGCTTATTCATGGCTGTTTTTCAATTTGCAATGCAAGTTTGTGGATTAAATCATAGATTGCCATAATAAATTTCGCCGGAAGGCTAACCTGATTGCCGATAATTAATCGATCGGCCACGACTTGTTTCCATCTTTTTTTATCCAAAGGCGGGAATCCCAATTGTTTTTTTAAAACTCCAACTTTTTTTACTATTTGGAATCGTTTTGCCAATAATTGAATTAATCGTCTGTCAATATTGTCGATTTCTTCTCGATATGATGTTAGTTGATTCATGGATTATATTTCACCTCGTAGGTGTAAACTGGTTATTTGCATATTTTTAATATCTGATCCAAATCAGTAATTGATAACTGTTGTTTAGCGTCAGTCGTTGCCTTGTCTGGATCCGGATGCACTTCCAACATTACACCGTCAAATGGAAACTGCGCTGCTTCTCGTAATATTCGCCAAACATTAGCACGAGTCCCACCAATGTGAGACGGATCAATCAACATTGGTAAACCGGTTTCTTCTTTTACCCTCATTGCCATTTCCCAATCCGGTAAGTTTCTTAATCCATTAGGATTAGGTTCATTTCCAGGAGCAAAACCGCGATGACACATTATTATCCGTTCTGGTGGAAAACCAGCACTAACAACATGTTCAACAATTCCCAACCAATGTCTTTCGTCCATCCAAGGTTGATTTTTTATCATTAAACGTACCGTATTCGGTGATTCTCCTAATAGTGTTCTTGCGATTTCCTGTTGTGTAAGATGGTTTTGATTTCTTGATCCTAACCAAAGCAAAACTTGTTCTGGGTTACCACCGTTGGCGACTATTCCCTGCATAACTTCTGATACATGATTGGGTAATAATACTTCCGTAGCAACAATCAAACCCATTCTAGTTACTTCTGCAAACCATGGTGCAGCTTGTGATCCAACACCATCAAATCCAGGAGAAGTACGCGGCTTCCACCAACTGCCACGCATTATTCCCACGTCCCGCTCTTTTAATGCTCGAACTACTGCAATAATTTGATCTTGCGATTCAGCTGCACACGGTCCGAAAATGTTTATTTTTTGTCTTTCCATATTTTTAAAATAATTTGTAACTATTACCC
>PFTH01000211.1 GCA_002789465.1 Candidatus Roizmanbacteria bacterium CG_4_9_14_0_8_um_filter_34_12
TGGATTTTCCATTTAACTGGAATCCCATTTTTGACGGTAAAATAATTGGGAATGTAACCTGATGTTACTACTTTCATATTAATTGTCTGGACTCCGTTTTCTAAACTGGCTGACATACCACCACTGTTTCCGTTCTTACTAAAAGGATTAATATTAATTCCGTAAAGCGAAGTAAAGTTAGAAAGATAAAAAAAACCGATCACAAATACCAAGACGCCCATGGTTTTAATAAAATAAGAATAAAATGTCGATTTGGTAAAAGTACTCATCACTCCTATCAAAAGTAAGGCCGGCATTGTTCCCAGGGCAAAAATCATCATCGTCAAAGCACTTTGCAACGGCGATGATAGTCCTAAAGCATAGACTTGAACTGCTTGAGTAAAACCGCAAGGAAGAAAGTAAGTAATTGCTCCTAGAAAAAACGGTGCCTTCCTCGGATACTTCATTAACTTATGTTCTAGTTTTTCAAAAATCGCCTTATTCAGTCCCGAAGGTATAATCGTTCCGAGAGAAACGATTTTTGCCATATCAAGGCCAAGAAGTATCATAAAAACCGCTGCTAATAGCGTCAAAAACGGGCCGAATTTGAGATTGGTTATTAAAGCCTGGCCAACCAGCCCGGCTAAAAAACCAAAAGCACTATAAGAAGCAATTCTTCCTGAATTAAATAAAATAGCCTTATCTATGTCATTTCGACCGAACGAAGTGAGTGGAGAAATCTTTTTTTCAGATTCCTCGACGGAGCCTGTCCTGAGCGAAGTCGAAGGGCTCGGAATGACACGAGAACGATTAATCGTTGATAAAAATAAAGCTCCCGAAGTCGCCATACAAGTTGATGTTGAAGCTACAAGTCCAATAACAAAGATTGTCAATAAACTCAAATTGCCAATAAAATTGAATGCCGGGATTAAAGATAGCTCTTTAGCAATCAGATATAAAATCAGTAAAATCGCCCCTATTCCTAAAACCTCGCCAATTCTTTTTCCAAAAGTTTCTCTACCAATAATTAATAATCGGCCATCAACAATTTCATAGCCAAATTGCTTAATCTTTTTATTTAATATTTCGCGATTTAAATGACCGGTATAAAAAACCTCAACTTTTTGTTTATTAAAATTAGGTTTGACATCAACGACGTTTCCTTCTTCTCTAAACTTGTCATTAATCAAAATGTCACACGAAGGACAGTGCATACCCTGAACGTAGAGAGTAGTTTTTTTAAGTTTGGCCATTTTTCATTTTCCTGGTTTTGGTTTTCCGCATCCGCCGCACATAACTTTATATTTTTTGCCGCTTTAAAAAAAGCGAATTTGTAACGACTGAAATACTGGAAAAAGCCATCGCTGCCGAGGCAAAAATCGGATTGATTTTTCCCATCATTGCCACCGGTACCAAAACAATATTATAAACAAATGCCCAAAATAAGTTAAGCCGAATCGTCCTCATGGTTTTTTTTGACAGCTCAATGGCGCGGACAACAGAACGAAGATCTTTATTGACTAAGGTAATTGAAGACGCTTCAATAGCAACATCAGTTCCACTACCCATGGCAATACCAACGTCAGCCGCCGCCAGAGCCGGTGCGTCATTAATCCCGTCGCCGACGAAAGCAACAATTCTTCTCGACTCGTCGCTTCGCTCCTCGCTCGAAGTATAATTACTGTTCGAGCGAAGTCGAGAACTTTTTAATTCCCTTACTTTTTTTTCCTTTTCTGCCGGTAAAACTTCGGCTAAAACATTTTCTTTTTTAATCCCTAATTGTTTGGCAATAGCTGTAGCTGTTTGTTTGTTGTCACCGGTAATCATATAAACCTCGATGCCGGTTTCTTGCAAAGACTTAACTGCTTCAATAGCGGTCTCTTTAATCATATCGGCAATGGCGATCAAACCAACTAATTTATCATCAAGATAAACATAAACCACTGTTTTCCCCTGACTTTTTAAACTATCACCCCCGGTGTGCGATTCAGAACCCAATAGTTTACCAATATAGACTTTTTTTCCATTAACAATTCCTTCCACTCCTTTACCTGTAATTGACCTAAATCCTTCTACTTTGCTCAAGACAAGCTTTTTTTCTTCGGACTTTTTCACAATCGCTTCACCTAACGGATGCTCGGAATTTTTTTCAACTGATGCCACCAGTTGTAAAATGAATTGACGAGGCGATGGCGATTTTTTCACTTTATTCTCGCGTGATAAAAATTGCCTCGCCGAGTCATTAAATATTATGTCTGTAACTTCCGGTTGGCCTCTCGTCAGAGTTCCGGTTTTATCAAAAATAATTGTTTTAACCTTATGAGCCGTTTCCAAACTCTCGGCATCCTTGATAAGAACCCCGTGCTCGGCACCAATCCCCGTCCCAACCATAATCGCTGTTGGCGTCGCCAAACCCATGGCACAAGGGCAGGCAATGATTAAAACAGCGATCGCGTTGAGCATTGCATGAATAAATGCTGGCGACGGCCCAAAAACATACCAACCGACAAATGTAGTAATGGCCAGCATGATAACAATAGGAACGAAGTAAGAAGAAATAATATCGGCTAATCTTTGAATTGGGGCTTTGCTCCCTTGCGCTTCTTCAACTAATTTGATAATTTGCGCCAGCATGGTGTCTTTTCCAACCTTAGTTGCCTTATAAACAAAACTTCCCGATTTATTCATCGTCGCTCCAATTACTATGTCTCCTTTATATTTTGAAGATGGCATGCTTTCCCCTGTCACCATCGACTCATCAATTGCTGAATCTCCTTCAACAATGACTCCGTCAACGGGAATTTTTTCTCCCGGCCGTACCCTGATTAAATCACCAACAACAACCTCATTAATTGAAATGTCAATTTCTTTTTTATTGCGAATCACTCTGGCTGTTTTTGCCTGAAGGCCAATTAATTTCTTAATCGCCTCGCCTGTTCCGGCTTTGGCTTTGGCTTCAAAAAAACGACCCAACAATATTAAGCCGATAATCACTGACGAAACATCAAAATACGGTTCTGCTTTTAAATTTAATCCCTCAAAAAAACCAGGATAAAATACTACTGCTGCCGAATAAATATAGGCAACTGTTGTTCCAATGACAACCAAAGTATCCATGTTGGCAAGACGATGTTTTAAAGAAGAAAAAGCCGCTTTGTAAAAATCATAGGCAGCCCAAAACTGAACTATTGAGGCCAAAAGTAATTGATTAAATAAATTAGTTAAAACCGACGGAGCAGTGCTCATCAATCCAGGGAAACTCCCCCAAACGATTAATGCTCCTAAAATTAAGCTAACAGTGGTTTTTATCTGGAGATTTTTTAGTTCTTTGGCTTTTTCTTTTTTTATCTTTTCATCAAGATTATTCTCTTTATTAATGTTTCCAACAATCGCCTCGTAACCAACGCTCGTGACTGCACTTTTTATAACATCATTTTCAATTGGCATATCCGAAGTTATGGTGGCTTTACCAGTATTTAAGTTGACAACTGCTTCTTCAACTCCGGGAATTGCTTTTAATGCCTTTTCATTACTATAAACACACGATGCACAATGCATTCCCTTTATGGCAAATATCTGTCTATTCATCATATATGTTTTGAAAAACGAGGATACTAAATTTTTTGCGACTTGAGAGGTGCGCAGCGAAGCGAGCACGCTCATGGAGTCAAAAAATTTCAGTATCGAGTTTTTATTTTAAAAAACAATTAATTTTCCATGAAACATCCCCATACCACAGGAAAAATCAAACTCGCCTTTTTTTTCAGGAGTAATTTCTATTTCTGTTTTTGCATTGAGAGGTAAAAATTTTCTGACTTTAAAATCAGCCAGAATCACTTCTTCCAAACAGCTATTGCTATCTTTCCTTAAGAAAACCAGTTTGGTAGTTTGGCCAAAAGGAATGGAAATCCTGTCCGGTTTATAACCGCCAT
>PFTH01000067.1:0-1260 GCA_002789465.1 Candidatus Roizmanbacteria bacterium CG_4_9_14_0_8_um_filter_34_12
ATTAATAATCGTTATACTGAAAAAACTTGAGTTTGTGATAAGTTTTTCCAGTGTATCCCTATCTAATCCACTATTGCCCCGCTTAGCGGGACAAACTGAGGTAAGATGGGTATAACTAATGACTTATATTATAGAATAATACTCATGAGATTTAAAGACCGAACTGATGCGGGTAAACAACTTGTCTTTGTTTTGCAGAAAAACCTTAAGATCCGCAAAAAAAATAATTATATTGTTATCTCTCTTTTACGTGGCGGAATAATCATTGGTAATGAAATATCTAAAAGTTTGGGGATTAAACATTTCCCTTTAATTGTTGCTAAGATTCCTTCTCCTTATAATCCAGAGTTGGCAATCGGAGCCCTGTGCTTTTCGAAGCGTTGGTTAGATCAGCAAATGATTAAACAAATGGGTTTGACAAATAAACAGCTACGATCGGCTATATCAATTGCTCAACAAAAATTTGACAACTACGTGAATCAATTTAGTCTTTTAGAAGAAAATTATCGTTTTCTTAAAAACAAAAACATTATTCTGACTGACGATGGTGTTGCAACCGGCGCCACAATTAAAGCCGCTTTTCTTTTTATTAAGTCATTGCGTCCGAAAAAAATTGTCCTTGCCGTACCAGTAGCTCTGACTGACTTTTCTGCGTCGGAATTTAACCAGGTTATTATTTTACATACCAGTGCCAGTTTCAGCGCCGTCTCCCGATTCTATGAAAATTTTTCACAGGTTAGTAATGAAAAGGTCGCCTTGCTTATCCACTTATCTTTGTTATAAAAGATTGGGTGGAAAAAACTCTTGACATTGATGACACTTCTGTAATAATCATTACTATTACTAGTTTAGTAGAAGCTATATGAAAATCCTTTTTATTGGAATCATTACCATAATTATTATCGGAGGTTTTGTTTTGATAGTTAACAGTATGCAGAATACTCAAATAACCCCGACTCAACCAACGGTGATCGAAACGCCAACCGTACCCGTCGCGCCAACGGAAAGCGCATCTTTGATGCAGTCAAGCAATGATTTAATCAAGACCGTTGAAGTTGAGTCTGGTTCTTATTATTATAAACCCAACGCCATCACGGTAAAAAAGGATGAGAGGGTAAAAATCGTTATGCATAGTGTCAGCATGATGCATGATTTTAATATTGACGAATTAAATGTTAAGATACCAATCGTCAAAAACGGAGATACGAGTACGGTTGAATTTATTGCAGATAAAGTTGGTACGTTTGAATACTATCGTTC
>PFTH01000067.1:1270-4230 GCA_002789465.1 Candidatus Roizmanbacteria bacterium CG_4_9_14_0_8_um_filter_34_12
CATCGCCAAATGGGACAGGTGGGAAAGTTGATTGTGGAATAAATATCATTAATTAATGATTTCTAGTTTGTCAAGAATTTCATTTAGTTCCGCTATTGATTCTGGGGTTGTAACCTTAATTTTAAAAGAACCAATTGCGGTTGAGTCCATATATCCAACCTTAAACATATCTGAATCAAACTTCTCACACAATTGATGCGACCAATCATTATTGATAACTGACCAATCTGCTAAACGCCAAATAATATTATTGTTTTTCATTATTTCTTTAAAGTCTCTATATTGGGTTGCCATTCCTTTAAAAGTACTGTATTCAATTTGGTCTGGGAATAAACAAAAACCGCCTCCCCCAACACCTTGGCCTATTTCAATAAAATCACCGTTTGATTTCGATAATATCAAATTTAAAAATGGAAAGGGATAATTATTTGTTGTCCCAGCTTCTCTCCTATCTTCTTTAAGTGTCCAACCTTGTGGATAATAAAGCGTAAATCCTTTCTTGGTTTTGAAATCAGGCGAGTCGGCAAATTTATTATGAATATACGTTTTCCAACCTTCGGAATAGTCAAATTGAAAAGTTGAAAGAATTTTTTCAAATATAGGAATATCTTTATTATTTAATAGTGTTGAGACGCCTGCTTCATAATAATTAGATCCTTTGGCAGTAAAATATTTGTCACTTTCGTAAGATGAAATGTCATCATGATAATATACCCATTCAATATTATTAAAAATTCTTTTTTGTCTTGAATGACTTTCTCCAACTTGATTATTGATAATTTTATCTACTGATAAGTTCCCACTGTTGATTTGTACATTTAGAGTAATTGGGATATTTTTTCTTCCTTTTGGTCTAATGCTCATGAAAGAATCGTCATTTGTTTGTTTAAACACCTCCCAGTCAGTTGGATATTTAAAAGAATAGTTAAAAGTTCTGTTTACGTAAATTGGCCAATTCTCTGTTTCTTTAGAAATATTTATTGTTTGCGTTGAAGAAGAACTTGCTGATACTGATCTCTGAGTTGGGTCAGTAGAAGGATTTATGTTAGTTACAACAATACTAGTTGATTCTGATGTTTTAACTAGTAATTGATACTGCATCCCGAAAATAAACCCAATAATTGGAAAAGTAATAAATAATACGGCAAAGACTATTTTTAAAATTGGGTTATTGGCAGTTGAATGTTCAAAAATTTTCATATTTAAGATTAAATTATTAATTTTTATTCAATCAACCCCTTTTCCTCCTCCGACGCAATCACTTGGAAACCAACATGAGACTGACCAGCAAAAAATAATCCTTCTCCAACTCCAGCTGAAAGAAGAAAATGTTTTTCTCCACCGGTTAAATAAAAAGTTTGACTGATGCGATCAACCGCAGCTGAAGACTGTTTTAGAATAATCTGTAAACTGGAGTTTGTAATGATTGCTTTTCCCTCATCGGTTGCTAAAAAATCTTCAACGTCCTGGGTAATCGTCGTCAAGCCAAGTAAATATTTTCGTGCCCGTTTAGCAAAACTATGAAGATATGCTCCAGAATCTTTTTGTTTGATTAAGTACCAAGCCTCATCAACAATCAATACACGTTTACGTTTATCTTTTCGTACCACATTCCAAATATAATCCAGAACAATATACATTGCCACCGGTCGCAAATTTTCTTCCAAATCCCGAATTCCAAAAACCGTGAAGGGTTGTTTTAAATCAAAGTTTGACTGGGAATTAAAAATACCTGCCGCCGAACCCTTCACAAACTTATCAAGCCGATCAGCCATCTCTCTTGCTTCTGGCGATTCCATTCCTAAAAACACCTTATATAAGTCTTCCAACAACGGAGATTGATTTTTAAAAGAAGAGGGTTCTTGAGCAATCCCCTTTTCTTTATAAGTTAGCACGAGAGAACGGTCGAGTAAAGCATCTTGAGAAGGTGTTAAATCTCCCATAATCACCTTCATTAAAGCATGAAGATCAAGAATTTTATTTGACAACTCATCTGGTTCAATATCGTCGTGCTTGGGTAAATCAAATGGATTAATTTTGTACTGCGAATTTGCAGTAAACTCTACAAACTCACCCCCCATAGATTCACATATTTTTTTGTATTCATTTTCCGGATCAATAATAATTACATCCACATCCATCATTAGTAAACGAGATGCCTCAAGTTTCACCATAAAGCTTTTTCCTCCACCAGATTTTCCCAAAATCACTGAGTTTGCATTTTCTAAAGTAAATCTATCAAATATGATTAGACTACCATCATGTTGGTTAATCCCATAAAGGATACCTTCGTTTTTTGTGAGAGATGCTGTTGAAAAAGGAAAAGTCATTGCAAGAGAGGTTGAATCCATATTTCGCCAAACTGCCAACTTATCATAAAACATTGGTAATGTAGATTTAAAACCTTCTTCCATTTCTAATATCGCCTGCTTACCTATGATCAACATTGAGGCTAACACCGAGTCAACTTGTTTGGAAATTGTTTCCAGCTCCTCTTTTGAGTCTGCTGGAATTGTGATATATAAACCAAATTGAAAAAAACGCTCTGCTCCTTTGGCTAGTTCGGCCTGTAATGCTAATGCATCGTCCAAACTCACTTGCACCACCGGATCAACCATACGTCCGGCTTTAATATCGTTTTCAATCGTTGCTTCCATTTCTCCAATTTTTCTCTTCATTTCATCAAGTACATTTTTTGACTCGGTTGGATAAATATACATAGAAATATAGAGTGGATGGTCAAAGGTAATCAAAGAATAAAGCCAGTTGGCATTAACGTAGCGCGGATAACCAACAACATAAAGTGTTCGATAATACTTATCATCAATTTTAAGATTGTTAAAATCTACCTCGATAAAAGAGGGCGCAATTAAATCTTTTAGAGACACTGTTCCCTGTCCTAAAATATTGGCTGCATTCAATTTCTCTGAAACTAAAGCTTTTTGAGATTTTTTTCCAAA
>PFTH01000057.1 GCA_002789465.1 Candidatus Roizmanbacteria bacterium CG_4_9_14_0_8_um_filter_34_12
CAAGAACAAGAATTTTTGGATTACCTAAAAGCGCTGCTGCCAAACCAACTCGTTGCTTATAACCACGGGATAAGCTTTCGATTTTTTTGTCAATTACTTCAGATAAATTTACCTGTTTAATAATTAAGTCCATATTATCAGCTTGTTTAATCGTCGTAATAAATTCCAAATATTCCCATACCGTCATTTCTAAATATAGTGGGTTATTTTCAGGCAGATAACCGATATTTTTTAATACTGCAATGCGATTCTCCCATGGATTAATATCATTAATTTTGATTTTACCCGCAGTCGGTGTTAAGTATCCCAATAACAAACGCATGGTTGTGGTTTTGCCTGCTCCATTAACTCCTAGCAGTCCAATAATTTCACCGGTTTTTGCTTGAAAATTAAGACTATCAACAACAATCAGTCCGCCAGCTGGCGGACCAAATTTTTTTGTTAATTCAGTAACAGAAATCATAGAACTAATTTATAGCAAATATCAGTGTTAAATTCAATCACTATTTTTTTCGCAATCACAGTTTTTAATACAGTTGAAGTTATTCTCGACCACTTGCCAATCAAGATTATCAAGAAAAGCAACTACATAGCCTACGCGATTTACACCATAATCAATAAAATAGGCGTGTTCGTAGGTATCAAGTGCAAGGATTGGTTCTACTCCCCACACTGCGTAGGTATTTTGACTATCTCCAAGATAATTAAATAATCGATTTTCACGTTTACTCCAACCCGTCCATACCCAACCCCGAGCAGCAATTGCACTGGCTTTTAAATCCTTGACATAAATATCCCAAGATCCAAAATCAGTTTTTATTTGCCTTATTAAATCTCCTTCGGGCTTTCCACCCTTACCACCTAAATGTCCAAAATATATTTCATGATTTACCACTCCACCCCATGCAAAAGAAAGTTCGACTTTCAGTTCACGAAACTGCGAATATACTTGATTGGCCTTTGCCAAACCATCTCCGTTTACAGTCTGAAGTTTTTCGTTTATTTCATTGTATTTATTTACATATCCTTGGTAAAGCTTTAAATGCTCCTCAATTGTCCTCTTTGATATTCCTTCCATTTTCATCAAATTTTCTGAAAATGTTTTTGCAATTATTTTTGTTGTTTTCATAAAATTATGCGGTAACTAATAATAAATAACCAAAAACTAAAACAATTGATATTTCCATATTATTATAATAAAACTGATAATTTAAATCCTATTTTTTACTAATTTTTTTCACCCGTCGTCCTCTCTACACCAAGCATTATTATGCTAAACTACTACTAAAATAGTATTAGTTATATTAAACACTTTTTACTAAAAGATGTCAAGCGATAATTAAATTTAAGTTTAAATAGGGATGCTGAAGAAATGCTGAAGTTAAATATTAAATTTTCATACAATTTTCCAAAGAATATCAGGAATTAATTTTTGTTTTTGTTTATCTATCGAAGCGATAAAACTTTTTCCAAATGAGGTGATAGCAAATTTCGCGCCAACCAAAGGTTTAGATTTTGAGAAAAAATATAACTCTTCTTTGATAATCCCAAACCAGATAAGATATTTAAGCAATGAGGTTTCGAGAAAAATCGATAAAATTGTCGTAAACCCTTTTTTCTGTTCATCTTTATCATCAACCAAAATTATTTCTACTATTTCTTTAAGTAAGTCTTCAGCTTTAAAATTACTCAATCTTTTGATTTCACTAATCAACAAAAAACTCATATCCTGCAATATTTTTATTGGTTTATTAGAAAAATCTTTGGAAACCCAGCCTTCTCTCTCCTGAAACGCTGGCCAGTTAGTATTGTAGAACCAAAGATAAAAAATTTCCTCTATTTTTTCTTTTGTATTTTTGAGCAAAAACTGCTCGCCTTTTTTACTAATCAAAAGCTTATCTTTCTCTCTTTTTATCAAGCCTCCAACCAGAAAGACGATATGCAGAAAGTTTAGTTTTGGCATTTGCCATTGATATTTATATTGATAAGTTGTTTTTTCAATTTTTAAGATCTCTGGATCGGGTCTAATTAATTTTTTATTTAACTCCAAAACTTGAGCAAAGGTGATCTCTTTTTTTACTTTGGTTATTGGAACTTTATATTGTTTTATATATTCCAAAAATGTTGTTGCGTCTTTAATCAACTCATTATCATTTATAGGAAAATCAAAATTTAAACCAACCTTAAGAAGTTCATAAAAAAACTTTTGTCTACTAAAAATCACCTCTATTTTTTTCCTCTTTTCATTTTTTAAACTTTCATTAGTCTTCTTAGCATATTCATAGTTGGGATTTATTGTTAAACTTTTTTTTATGTATTTATCAGCAAGTTCTGTCTCGCCCAAACCAAAAAGACAACCGCCTATGTTAAGATACCAACGAAAATTGTCAGGCATAGAATCGATATGATTTGCCAACTTGGAAAACTCGAAAAGAGCTTTAAGCATCTCTTTCTCCTTCATCAATTTTATTCCCAGATCATATATCTTTGTTAAATTAATTTCGCCTATTACAGCCGGTTCAAGCGAAAGATGAAAATTAATTTCCTGATCTGGGTTACCAAGACTCTTTCTTTCCCTTAATATTTCTTCTTTGGGTGTTTTGCCGCCAAGCTCTTTTTGTTCTGTCAAAATCCATCGTTCAACAAATCTATTAATTTGTTTAGTCCTTTCTTCCTGTGGAAGACCAGTGAATTTTTGAGCCGAAACTTCGGTTAGGAGTTGGCGAGAAATGGCGTTTTCCCTGGGTCCGATTTCTTTCCTGTTTTTAACTATAGTTGGGTTAGCCTGAATAAATTTCATTAAAAGATCAATTAAACTTTTTGCCTCTTCCTCACTCTGACAAGTTTGGATAAATTTTGTTATAAAAGGCCTTATGTCAAAAGCCCTACCTTTTTCTATTTCCTTTTCTACTTCATCAATATCAAATTCTATCTTTCTTTTTTCTACCTCTTTTTTCAATTTTTCTTTCAACTTTTCGTAAGAAAGATTAACTAATGATCTGCCATCTTTTTTATCATACAAAATTCTCACCAACTCCAGCTGATTAAGCTGTCCTTTCGGGCTTAAACTTAAATTTCTTTTAAACTCATAAACAACTTCTTTCGGAAAGGGTTGAAGTGATCCGCCGGTGAAAATCCAAAAGTTTTTATATGGAACAATCCGGGAAAGAAGAACCATTCCAGAGTCTAATCCATATGTGCCCACTTTCTCAAAAACCAAATATTTTTTATCATTATTAAAATCTTTTATTTCAACCGAATGGCCTAAGTTAATTGTCATTATCTCAAAAAAAGAAAAAACTCCTTCTTTAAGCCATCTATTATAAAGCTCTTTCTCCTCAAAAGTAAGATTTGCCTGACTTAAAAAAATCTCAAAAGGCGTATTTTCACCGATCTTATCACTGAAGATAATCGCCTCCATCACAGGTCTAATTTCAAGTTCTTCCACTGACTTTCTTCCACCAAAAAACTCATTAAACCGTTTATCAAGAAGATTATTAAAATCTTTTCGTGCTGTTAACCAATCAACAATTCTTTCAATTAAACCAGATTTAGGCTTATACTCGTGTTCCATCAAAAGATGACATTTCTTGTATTTCTTATCCGATCCGCAATAGCAAGGATCATTGCGGCCAACCTTTTTTCTTTCGCTGATTTCAATTGATCTTGAAATTGTTAGGCTCATAAATTTTTTTAAGCTCAAAATTTGTAAAAAAAGACTTTCCAAAAGGAGTAAATTTAAGAGAATTAAACGCTGAATAAAGAGGGGTAGGGGTCTCATGATAGTTTTTCAAGATATCTTTTATATCATCGTTGAAATTTTCTCGAAGACCAAAATATGGCGCAAGTAAAGGCAGATAGCAAGAAAAAGGAACAAGAAAAAAATGACAAAAATCATACCAGAATAATCCCCACTGACGAACATGTTTACGATCACCTCGTA
The DNA here is from genome assembly GCA_002789465.1 of Candidatus Roizmanbacteria bacterium CG_4_9_14_0_8_um_filter_34_12. Classification (GTDB taxonomy): domain Bacteria; phylum Patescibacteriota; class Microgenomatia; order UBA1406; family GWC2-37-13; genus UM-FILTER-34-12. The sequence continues at coordinate 3,944 of PFTH01000057.1, forward strand.
ATTCTCCCTCCAACTGTGAGGTTAATACGCCGTAGTCTTTGATTGTAAAACGCATCTCCCTGACAAAACTATCGCTAAGTTTATCGCTTCCATACTCATTCTGACCTCTCAATTGGATTTTTTGCATTGTCTTTTGCCAAAAAATCAACCATTGTTCAAGCGAAAAAGCTTTTTGAATATCTTTATTTTCCTCTCGCCAACTAAATAGACAATAGACAAAATAATATTCTATGATCTCGTTGAGATTATTATTTTCTAAAAATTCATCGCATACTTTTTTTGTTAAATATTTTCCTAAGGTTTCTACTTCAATTTTGTACTTACTATCAAACTCATATTGAAATGGTCTTTTCTCTAAACTATTTTTTAAATCCACAAATAACGGCATTTCGTCAAAAGAAATATAGTCGATATTAATATCAATCTTTACCTTTGGTTTATGGTTTTCTTGATTGTCTGGTTTCGGCATGGTTAGCTCTGCTTTTGGAATGAATTGTCCTGTCTTTGGCCAATTCTCAACTTCTCTTCTCCAGTCAAGATACATGTAGGGTGATAGATTATCTATTTCGCTTTTCAAAAAATACCATCTCCAAAGTATTAAGGGTAAATATTCTTTCGCTCGAAGAATTTCTTGGGGCGTGGCGTGGGAAAGAAATTGATTTATCTCTCCTGGAAATAAAATAAGAATCGTTCCAATCTCCGTCTCGTCCCACTTTATTTTATCGGTTTTCATATTAATTCTTTTTATTTTATCCAACTTTCTTCATCTTGACAAGAAGAAGTAATATAAGGTTTTTTATTAAATGTATATTTCTTTTTCCCAAAGAAAAGATAAAGTCTTATTAGATTGATCAATCCAATTGAAAAAATATCTGATAACTTTTTTTTATGATATTTTAAGTCTGTATTCCATCCCCATTTCCAGTGTGTATTAATACCAGAATGTGGTACCCAAAAAACTTTCTTTTTATGATTAAACATAAATAAATTAATTTTGGATTCGAGTTGCCATCCTTTGCTGAATTTTTCTAGTAGTTTTTGTAAATATTCTTTTTTTACAATTCGTTCACCGGTAGATAAAACGTCTCCGCGAGTGATTTTTATAAATAGCGGGGCTTTGATCCTTCGTAAAATAAGCATATCAATATCGGACGGTTGTTCAATAACCTTTATGGCATTGTCAATTTCAATATGGTTAAGATTACGAAGATCCGCATCAAGTAACAAAATAAAGTTATTTTGTGCATACTTTAATCCTTCTAAAATAGCTCCTGACTTGCCAGCGTTTTTACTTAAACGAATTAACCTAATATTTGGATAGGTTTTTTTTATTTCTTCTGATTGATCTTTATCTGAAGCATCATCAACACATATAATTTCTGATATTTTTTGTGCTTTAATAATTTCATCAAGAACAATAAACAAACGTCCTTCTTCATTCCAGAAAGGAATAATACAAGATACTTTTAATTTTTGTTTATTTTTATTTTTCATGTGTTCTAATTTTATTCCAACAAATCCGGTCGCTTTGTAAGTGTTTGTAGAAAGGCTTGTTTTATGCGCCATTGGCGGATTTTTTTTGGATCTCCTGACTTCAAAACAAGAGGAACGGTCTTATTATTAAATTTATCTGGTCGAGTATAGTGCGGATATTCAAGTAACTTTACTGTTTTTCGTTTTTTCAAAACTAAGTTTTCTAATGTTATATTTTTCTCTACTACTTTATTTAATTCATCAATTGAAACATCAAAAAAACTTTCTTCGCAAGTTGCATCATTTTTTTTTAATACCCCGGGAAGTAAACGAACTACAGAATCAATAATTGCCACAGCGGTAATTTCGCCACCGGTCATCACAAAATCACCTAATGAAACCTCTTCATCAATATAATCCAACACCCGCTCATCTACCCCCTCATAATGCCCGGCAATAATTATTAGATGGTTTAGTTTTGAAAACTCAATCGCTATATTTTGATTAAATTGTTTTCCTTTGGCTGATGTTAATATGGTTTTTACTTTTAACTTTTTACTTTTAACTTTTAACTTGTTGAGAGCCGCCCAAATGACATCGGCTCTCAACACCATCCCGGCTCCTCCACCATATGGCCGATCATCCACGGTTCCATATGAATCAATTGCGAAATCCCGTAAATTTACCACATTAATTTCTACTATTCCTTTTTCTTGCGCCCGTTTAATAATACTTTCATTTAAAAAACCCTCAATCATTTTTGGGAAAAGCGTCACAATAGAGATTTTCATATAGATATTTTATACCACTCTGCTTTGATTTTACAACCTTTGGTGTATACCTACCGTAGCTTTAAATATAATTTGAAACTACTACTATAGTTAAAATGACTTTCCAAAAATCAAAGCTTCGTTGGGTATTACACCTTTACAATTTGAAAGCGAAGGGGTATACAATATTTACTAATGAAAAAAATTATCTTAGTTTTAATTCTCTTTTATCAAAAAACCGCTTTCTTTCATAATCAACTTTTTTGTACATTATTTTTAACCGACCAGGTTTGCCGTTTTCACCCTACCTGTTCACAATATACTTACCAAGCAGTTGAAAAATATGGAAGTTTAAAAGGGTTGTGGTTAGGTTTTAAACGAATCATCCGCTGTCATCCATGGAACAAAGGTGGTTTTGACCCGGTTCATTAACCAATGAAATAATAATTTTTATCTCACTTGAAATACCACAATCTCTGAATTTTCGTATTGTTTTGATAGACAAGATTGTGAATATTTTTTTTGAATTTCAGAGTCTTCAAAAACGATAATATTTATCTTATTTCCTCGTAAAAACATACAGGCTTCGTTGTCATTCATTTCTTTTTGGTAAAAACGCATGAGTTTTTCATATTTTTCTTCTGCCTTTGGTGTCTGAATCAGGTGACCCAGATACACATGTTTACCAGTAAGTTTTGAGACTTGATTGCTTAAAATATAATTGGCCAAAACTCCATCTGCTTTTTGTGTCTCAATAAATTTTAAACCTAATTGTTTCTTTTTTGACATATACATCCAAGAATTATCAGTTTGGTTTACTGCGTTAATTCTTTGATAAAAAATGAAGTACGTTGATAAAGGAATTAAAATAAAAACAAATATTACCATAATCAATCTTTGTTGTTTCATTAATATTTCCAACTTAATCAACGTCAGCAAACTTAAAGGAAAAAATAATCCACTCAAATATAGTCTTGACCATCCAAAAGGAAAAGCAGTTAGGATAAGCGTCGTAGTTATCCAAACAATTAACCATTGTTGGAGTTTATTAATCCTAGGATTAATAATAAAACCAATAATTAATAAAGGAATGATAAAACCATAACCGATTAATACATCGATGAAATTTACCGCTTCATAACGATTTAATAATAAACTAAAAAAACCTGACTGTGAAAATTTGTTAGTATAAGAAAATAAAATAATCGCACTAAAAACTAAACTTACCAACCACTCTTTTATCAAAGTTACCCGATCAGAAGTACGCCAACTTAATAAAATCCACGATCCTGTTATGATTGCATAATTAATAATTTTAAAAGGGTAAAGAATAAGAGAGATAACCAATGTCACTCTCAATAACCACCTTTTATAGACAGATGTTTTATTATTAAGCCTCGTGAATCCAATTAATGATTCTAAAAATAAACCTAGGGCAATTATTTCATGAGGTTTTTGCCAGATACCGGTAAACGTTAAACCCGTCATTGAAATGTCCAATCCTCCAAATCCTCCTCCGAAACAAACTAAAAACAATGTAAAAAAAGCCGTTGTCCGGTTGCTAATAAAATACAGAATGTTTCGAAATATTATCCATAAGAGAAATGGTCCGGTGATCATACTTAATCCATGATAAAGTAAAGCTAAATTAACCGAAGGTAGAACAATGCCTGTTAATGTATATATAAAATAAATAGGGAAAGGTTTTGTAATTTCGGTTGTGAATAGATTTTCGTAAAGAAAATGTTTTGTGTTTTGACCCCAACGAATTGCCGCTAAATAGTTATTAATATCCCATGGATCAAACCACGAAACATGACCGGAAAAAAATTTATCCGGTGATGTTTTAATCCAACCATATAAATGTGGAAAATAATTAATGAAGAAAAAGAGGAAAATAAAACCTATAATCAACAGAGTCTTTTTAGTCATTATAGTTTAAGTATACTTATAAAGTATGAATTATATAAGAAAAAATCAATCATTATTTTTAATACTGCTTTTTATTTTTATCTTGGGATTTAGTCCGGTCAAAGACACCGACTTTGGCTGGCATTATCGTTGTGGTAAACAAATTATCAGCGGAAACACACCATGTTTAAAAAACACATTTTCTTATTATCTTTCCAATTATCAGGCGTACTATTCCAGTTTTTTATCTGATTTATCCATCACCTCAATTTACGATTATGGTGGAAAATTTATTGGACTAAGTATTTTTGGATCGGTGTTATTTGTCATATCTGCAATATTCTTTATATTTACTTTTCCTCAAATTAGTATTTTTATAAGTACATTCGCATTCACATTAATATTCTGGTTATCTTCGGGAGTTTTGGATTTAGGTATTCGTGCACAAAATTTCACCTTTACTTTTTTTATCATCTTTTTATATTTATTGACAAAACTTGATAATAAAAACCGCTCGAAACTTATTTTATTTCCCCTATTATTTTTTGTTTGGGTAAATACCCATATTGGATTTTTTATCGGATTTGTTCCTTTAGGATTGCTCTTTCTTCAAAAATTAATTGAACGTAAAAATCAAATCAAAGTATTCTTAATATTGACCACCTCATTTCTTGCCACATTAATTAATCCTTTTGGTATTAAAATTTATTGGGAAATCTATCGTCATGCTGCTACTCCACTAAATACATTAATTGCAGAATGGGTTCCGCCGAATCTTTATATGAAAGTTCTTATTCTAACCAGCTCCATCTTCGTAATTATGTTATTACGATCCTCTATTAAAAAGAAACTGTTTATAATATTAATACTACTTTTTACTACTATTCTCGCTCTTTCTGCTCGTCGCAACGTCCCGTTATTTTGGACAGTTGCTTTTTATTGTTTTTTACAAACTCCTTTTTCCCTCCGTCACTTTACAAAAAAACTTGATGAAAAATTCTTAGCGATTTTTAACAGTATATTAATTACAGCCATTCTAGTTATTGGCGCAATTAATATTCCAAAAACCATTGCTTTTGACATCAGTTGGTCTGATTATTGTAGTAAAGGACTATATGGCTATCCTTGTCAAGCAATAAAAGATTACCCGCAAATATATGGTAATGTTTTTGCAACTTATGAATGGGGTGGTTTCTTAATCTGGCAAAAACCAAAAATAAAAGTCTTTGTTGACGGACGCATGCCGGCATGGAAGGGTGAAGATAATAAAAGCCCATATCAAACATATTTGAAAATTATTCAAACCCAACCTGGTTGGAATGAAACTTTAAGAAAATATAAAACAGATTTTCTTTTGATCAGTCAAGGAACGTTTCTAGATTTACTTTTGGAAAAAGAAGCAAAAAAATTCAATTGGCAAGAGGTTTATCGAAAAGGAGGAGTGGTGATTTATAAAAAGATAAAAAATATTTAAGCAGAAAAAGGCTATTCAAGTTTTATTAGGTTTTTCTTTTCTTCAAAAATAATTTTAAACTGTTTAAAAAAGGAATCTCTTCCGAGCAGATTAAAAGAAACCAAGTATTCATGGGAAAAAACCACAGGACAAATAAATTTCTTATTAGCAATTTCTATCTCAAGTTGATGAATGTATCCTTTAATTCTCCCGCCAACTCCTCCCAAATAAGTTTCTATACCACTTTCTACTGTAATTCCTATCTGTTCTGCAATTTCATCTTTAAACACAGAAATAGTTGCCCCGGAATCAATTAAAGCATGAAATTTGAGTTTTTTACTTTTGGTTATTACCACATAAAGTGGAATTGCTGGAAAATAATTATCGCCATTGTAGTAATACCTGAAGGCTGTTAGGGTATTCTGTTTATTCATAAAATATAAGGACCTTCTCCTTTATAGGGGACTTTGAAAGCAGCGGCAATTTTTTTATCAGGAATCTTATTTTTACTATCAGAAATTACTAGAGGCCCAATTTCTTTTAGTGTTTCACCAACAGCAATAATTCGATTTTCCAAAACTGCTATCCACTTTCCGGCAAATTGACCCATTTTTTTAGTGGAGATATTTACTTTTTTCATAATGGTTTAATTTTAACAAAAATTTCAAGATGAAGCAATTATATTTTTTTTGACAATTGAATTTCTATATAAACTCATTACAAACTTAAGTTTTTATAGTATATTTAAATTAATGAACAACTCTGATTTTATTGTACCCGCTGATATTCCTAATCATAGTCATTCTTTATTCCAGCATCACTACAATCAACTTACCCATAATACTGGTCGGTTAATGCTTTTTGTCGGTGACCAAAAAGTTGAACATTTAAACAATGACTTTCATGGTAATCAAATTGCTATTGACGATGGAGATCCTCGTCATCTATTTAATATTGCTTCCACTGCAAAAATTGGTGGTTTTGCTACTCAACTGGGATTAATTACTCGCTATGGACACGAATATTCCACAATTCCATATGTGGTAAAACTTAATGCTCATACAAACTTAGTCCCTTCAATAACAGACGATCCCTATAGCTTATCTTGGTATTCAATTAATCAAGTTATAGAGTTTAAAAAAAATAGTAATCTAAACATTCTTGGAGTTGGTTATACAATCTATTTAGGAAGTCAGTACGAATCTAAAATGCTTAAAGAAGCTGCTCAATTAATTTATCAAGCCCATCTTCACGGATTGGTTACAATTATCTGGGCATATCCAAAAGGAAAATCAATCATCAAACCAAAAGATCCTCATTTAATTGCCGGAGCCGCCGGTGTGATTACCGCCCTTGGGGCTGATTTTGTTAAAGTAAACTATCCTGAGGTTGGAAACGAAAGTCAAGCAGTTGCGTTAAAAGAAGCGGTAATGGCTGCTGGGAATACAAGGTTAATATGCGCCGGTGGACCAAGTACAAATCCAAAACAGTTTTATCAAGATCTTTATGATCAAATTCACGTAAGTGGAGCTTATGGAAATGCCACCGGACGAAATATTCATCAAAAACCACTTGATGAAGCGGTGCGTTTTTGTAATGGAATATATGCTATTACAGTGGAAAATAAATCGGTTGACGAAGCAATGGCAATATATATGAACAAGATATTAAATTAACAAATTTCAAAGCTCAAATTACAAATCAAATCCAAAATTCAAATATCAAATCTATTTGACTTTTTGGATTTTATTCTTTGAATTTGTTTAGAATTTTTAGATTTTGAATTTTAATATTATTTAAGTTAATCTAAATTATTATGAAACGTCTTAAGATTGGGCTCAATGGTTTTGGAAGAATTGGGCGAGCATTCACCCGAATCGCAATTTCTCAAAATCAATTTGATATTGTTGCAATAAATACACGAAAAACACCAGTTGAAATGATGGCTTATTTATTACAATATGACTCTGTTTACCGAAAATTTAATAAAAATGTTTCTATCTCCGAGTCTGCCTTATTGATTGACAATAACAAAATTGTTACAACACAAAATCCCCTACCAGAAAATATTCCTTGGGACAATTTTGGAGTTGATGTTGTTGTAGATGCAACCGGAGCTTTTACAAAAAAAGTTGATTTGGTTAAGCATATTAAAGGAACAGTAAAAAAAGTTCTACTTACTGCTCCTTCAAAAGACGAGGAAACCCCACATGTAGTTATGGGAGTTAATGAAGATAAAATCGATTGGCAAAATGAAACTGTTATTTCCAACGCCTCCTGTACGACTAACTGTGTTGCTCCACTTTTTAAAGTATTAGATGATAATTTCAAAATAAAATCTGGATTTCTTACAACTTCACATGCATATACCTTAACTCAAAGCCTTCTTGATGATGCTGGCAAAGACTTTGAAAGATCCCGTGCTGCTGCATTGAATATAATTCCTTCAACTACTGGCGCTGCCAAAGCAGTTGTTAAGACTCTTCCTCACCTTCAAGGAAAGATTGATGGGATGGCTATTCGCGTTCCGGTCCCAACCGTTTCCTTTTCGGATATTTCCGTAATTGTTGAAAAAAACACTACAAAAGAAGAGGTAAATCAAGTTTATAAAAAAGCGCAACAAAAAAATCCAAAAATCATTGATTATCAAGAACAAATATTGGTTTCATCAGATTATATCGGGTCCCCGTATTCAGTTATTTTTGATGCCAATTATACTAAGGTTATTAATCAAAACTTTATTAAAGTTTTTAGTTGGTATGACAATGAATGGGGTTATTCAAACCGTTTAGTTGACCTAATTAACTTACTTGTAAACTACGTATAGAATGAGTATTATGTTTTTAAACGATGAATTTCAATATTTATTTTCAAAGATGAAACAACTCACGAGCTTATGCTCGGAGTTTCACTATTTACAAATTTGTAATTTGTCCGATATATTCATATCGGAATAAACTTGCCTCCTTCGGGCTAACACCCGAGGTTTCAAGTAAAGTATTATGAAAAAAATTACTTATATTGACGAAGTCTCTATAACTAGCCAAACTGTATTATTACGTGTTGATTATAATATTTCTCTCACTAAGAACAGTCAGATTGCCGATGATGCCCGAATTCAACAAACTTTTCCCACAATTGATCTTTTATTAAAAAATAAAAATAAATTAATTATCATTACTTATTTAGGTCGCCCAAATAGTCGAGACCCAAAATTTTCATTGAAAAATGTCGCAAAAAGACTGCAAGAATATTATCCAAAATACAGAGTCACTTTAATTGATGACTTTTTGACAACAGACAAATCGATTTTCACAAAACAAACTGAAAAAGAAATTTTGATGCTGGAAAATATTCGTTTTTATCCGCAGGAAAAAAATAATAATACGGAATTTCTGAAAAAAGTTTCTGAATTAGGAACTGTTTTTATCAATGATGCTTTTGGCCAGTGTCATCGTGTAGAAGGAACAATCGTGGGAATTGCTCACCTTCTTCCTTCTTATGGAGGTTTATTATTAAAAAAAGAAGTAAAAATGATTTCGAAAATTATTGAATCACCGAAAAAACCAATTGTTGCGATTTTAGGGGGGGCTAAGGTTTCCACAAAAATTAATCTACTTATTAAACTAACGAAAATTGCCGACTATGTATTAATTGGTGGGAAAATGGCAAATACATTTTTCTGCGCCCAAGGCTACACAAATAATCAAAGTTCATGTCAATATGATGAAGTAGAAAATGCAAGGCGATTAATATATTTAGCACAAAACAAAAATACAAAAATTGTTCTACCAAAAGATGTGGCTATTGCATATTCTCTTGATAGTGAAATTACCCAAATCAAAAAAATTAATGAAATACCAAACAAAGCATTAATTTTAGATATTGGTCCGGAAACACAAGCCGAATTTGGAACAATTATTGCCAATGCTAACACAATTGTCTGGAACGGTCCAATGGGTTATATTGAAAATCCTCATTTTCGTATCGGAACTGATTTTATCTATTACACCATTACCGATAATCAACACGCGCATTCGGTAGTAGGTGGCGGCGATACACTATCTGCAATATCAAAAAAAGAATATCTTGATAAAATTACTCATATCTCCAGTGGAGGCGGTGCGATGCTAGAGTTCATAGAAAAAGGAACTTTACCGGGCATAGAAGCATTAAAAAAATAGTCAGTGGATTATTTCAATCACACGATTTACAGGTTTTTGTGAACAAACTGTCTGTAATCCATTTTTCGTTATTGCTAACAACACGTCTTTTCTTATAACCCTATCGTCAATTAACCAATAAATATCTAGGTCTACAAGGGTATTTTTATTCCAAAAGCTTCGTAACTCTTTTTCTGGAAAATAAAAAATCATTCCATCAAAACCATCTTTCTTTTTCACATACATTAACCCCTTTCCCCACTGTCTTGGTGTATTAGCAACTAACAGTTGATAGGTCTTCTTCTCTAAACGATAAGTAATTGTTTTGTTTTTTTGTTTAAAGAAATTATTTTTTAGTACAACAATCATCATCACAACAACCACCGCAACAACTGTCTTTATTAGTGTCATCCGTACAACACGTAATAATCCTGTTTCCTTTCTTATCATATTCATAGATTTTATCATCTTTTTCATCAAGAGTTTTTTTATGTGACGAGTCACAAAATGGTTGATCTTTTGATAGTCCACAAGTACAAATCCATACAGATTTTTTTTGAGATTTAATTTCAACTGGACCTTTGCCAGTATGAATTATTTTTCTTGCCATATTTCTCACCTACTTTCAATAAATTTATGGAACAAATAATTTTAATAGACTAGGGTGTTTTATTACTTCATTAATATCATTAAAACTAAATTTCCCATCTCTGTTTAAGTCTAGTGGAACTAAAGGTTTAAATTTTAAAATATTAATTTCTTTTTTAAAGGTAATAAATTCCTGTCTTGGTAAATATAATGGTTTTAATATTACAATACGATACTTCTCACCAAAAATTATATTTTGAATTTTAGTTGTCTTTCCCAAACCATTTTGTAACTTAATACCTTTTCTTTTAAATACCAATTTTTCCTCATTGTTAAATATCTGTATTTCTAAATCGTCACTACTAGCAATCAGTTTTGGAAGAATTCCAATTTGAAATTCCAAATCAGGCAACCCAAGGATATTAAATTTCCAAGATTTACTAACCATTATTTTAGATTGATCATGATAAAGTGAGAACTGAAGCGATTGCGACTTCATTAATCCACTTGTCTTTATATATAGATTTATTTCTACTTCTTCATTTAGTTTTGTATCTTTTAAGTCAGAAAAAGAATACAGTTCTTTTGGGAAATTATCTAATGATAAATAATAGTTAGCATCTTTATCCCACCAACCTTGACCTAAGTTTTTTATTTTTATGGGAAAGTTAAAATATGAATCCGTTGCCAGTTGAGTTGGAAAATTAAACGTTAAAGTTCCTTTTTCAATAATTTCAGGATCTCCTTTTATTTTATTCATCGATTTAATCGTGTCAAATTGTTGATAATATTCTTGACTATTAATTTTTTTCCAAGAAAAACCAAGGAAAGGATCTCCCTGATAATCCAGAACAAACGGCGTCACTGCCTTAACCCGATCATCGGTCAACCACACTTGCTCATAAGCAATTTGATAATTATTTGCCACAGTACCACGATTAACACTATTACCATCCCATCCAGTTTCTGTAATAAATACTGGAAGTTCTTTTTCTACACCCAATTCTTTTAATAATTCAAGTTCCCATTGGTATCCGCGGATCGATCTTTTTCCATTATCCAATGGACTCCCAAAAAATCCCGGATTCGGATAGGAGTGAGAAGAAAGACCATCAACAAAGTTGAAAATTGAAAATTGATCATTGATCATTTTACGCAAATATGCCCCTGCATCTTCGTAGTTTGGAAGTGACGATGGAGCAGATAAATCCAATCCTGCCAACATGATAAAAAAATCAGGATTTTTTTCTTTTAAAGTTTTTGCGAAACTAAAGGCAACTTCCGAATAATTTTCCGGATCAGCCTCTCCTCCCCATTCTTGACCGTGATTTGGTTCGTTAAAAAGAATAATATAACGATTCTTCACTACCCAGTTTAGTTGGTTTAAAAAATCTACCCAACTTTTTGCATCGTTTTTATTAGGTTGTTTCCAGACCTCACCTTCTGGATGAGTTGCCAAACGAATGATTGGAATCAAGTGGTATTGACGAAGCAAATCAAATATTTCTTGCCATTTCTGCACACTTCGATCATTCTCTTGGATTATTAAAGTGACATATCCCCAATCACCTCCATTTGAATTGACCAATTCCGCTGCTTTTTTAATTTCATCATGATGCGGCTGTGCCAAATGAATACCAAATTTATTATTAGGACGACCTGACTCAGTTGCATCAATAGAAGGAGCTATTAGCAAAAAGATTATTGCTATTAATAATACAAATCTTTTTTTCATATGTATATGATATCATCCGTAGATAAAAACAGAATGTTGTTTTTGTCATTCCCGCGAAAGCGGGAATCCATACTCGTATTATTACAATTAACCTATCATAACAATCTGATATAATAACCTCATGGGTAAACGACAGCTGTTTTTAAAACTCACCGACCTACTTCTTTTTTCTCTTTTGGTTAAGTCTCAAGCTGGTATTGATCAAATAGAGCAAAAACCAGGAATACGAATAACTTCACCTCAAGAATATCTCTGGATATTTCTTCTCTATCAAAAAACCAATCGTCCTCTTTCTCAATCACAACAAAACTCACTGGTTCGCGTTATTTTCTGGATGTTTCAGGCAAGTTGGACTTTACATGATTATTATAAAAATCCAAAAAACCGAAAAACAACTCTTCTATGGCAACATCTCCTTTCAAAGCCTAAAGAATTTCTTCATATTCGCAACTGCATTAATAAACTAAAAACAGAAATTCAACAAAGTTCACTTTCCAATAGTGACAAACAAAATTTTGTTCAATACATTGATAAAGTTGGAAAAGAAATGTTTAACACAACACAAAAAATTATTCACAAAAACTATAATAACTTTGAAATTAATGATGTTATTTATTGGTACTCAATCACTTATTTAAAGATTTCCGAAATAGTTGTTTCCTTATATCTTATGTTTATAGGAATCAAGAAGTCCGACTCTTACTGGAATGACATTCAAACTTTTGCTAAAAAAGTTCTCATAATTGGCATAGCTCACGACGACGTGTCAGATTATAAAGCAGATATCGACCTTAATGGCAAATTAAAAGAGCCAAATTTATTTGTCACTTTATTAACAAAAAAAGAAAAACAGATCATTGGGCAAAAATATCAGGGCAAATATATTTTTACTTTCTTAGAGGAGACTAAAAAAAATTATTTTCAAGCTTATTCTTTGTTTATAAAATTTATAAAAAATCAACTCCATGAAATCGACTTAATTCCTGGAATTAATTTACACGAACTGCTTGAGTTTTATTTGTTTCATTTTCCTGAATTTTTTATGATTCCGATCTCGCCCGATAGCACTGACAAACCAAAAATAGCCATTAATTCATTACAATCAATCACTTTACTAAAGAAAAACATTGATCTCGTCACTCGTTTCCGGACACAAATCAAGCAAGAAAAAAATGTTAGTCAAAAAAAGTTCAATAAACAATATCTTGATTTAGTGAGCTATCTGTATGCTCAACAAATGACAAATTCCGGCTTACCGCTTGAACAAATTAGCTCATACATCAATAAACCTGCTTCAACTATTTCTCATTGGTTAAACGAAAATCGTTTACCATTATCTTTACGTATCAGAAAAACAAAAGAACAAATAGACTCAAACAAATTGTTATATTCGCTGGGAATATTTGCTTTTTCCGGTTCAATAAATAAAGACGGAATAAAGATTAGCAGTCAGAATCAAAAATGGTTAATAAAGCTAAATCAATTAATTGATAATACTCGCAAATTAATATTCAAAACTCCAACCGGCCATTACCTGCGTTATTACAACCGATCATTAGCTTTAAAACTTCTCTCACTAAAGTCAAATTTAATTTCAACTTTGCAAAAATGTTCAACTTTTGAACAGCAGCAATTTGTCCAAGGACTCTTAGAATTTCAAAATAATAAACAGTCTCTTCGCCTAAATAAAAAGATAGGGAAAATATTTATTGATTGGCTTGCTAACTATTTTCAAAGAAATAATCAAATAATTAAAATTAACAACAAAGGTAATTATTATTTAATAACTATTAATAATGGTAAAAATAGACTGGTTAAGTCGCAACAAGAAAATAACTGGAAGATATTTATTAAGGGCGATAAAACAGCCAAAAATACGCTAATCGATCAATATCAAAATTATGGAAAAAAGATTATTAACCAGTATTTTGGACAACAAAAAAACGAATTTTGGAGTGAACTGCCAAGTTTGATGTATCTTTGTCTTTCCCAAGCCTTAGATAAATATAAAGAAAAATATACTGACAATAAGCTCCTCCCTTCGTTTCTCAAATATCAAATTCTTGACTATTTTAGAAACTACTTTAAAACCAACTTCCCGCTTTCCACTACTTCTTCTATAGACGAAGTGTTTGAGGGGAAAGAAAAAGTTGATGAAGTAGTTGGAGTTAATTGGGAAACTGAAAAAGTTCGTCAGGCTTTAAAAAAGCTTGAGAAAAAAGATCGCCGGTTATATCTTGTGCTGGCTTTACGTTTTGGTCTGTATGACGGCAAAGAGCATGCCTTAACCGATGATCTACCAAAAAGGTTGTTTGAGCTTGGAATTGCTGGACCCAACAATCAAATCTTATCCAAATCCCAGACGTATCAACTCCTTATAAAAGCTCTCCAAAAATTTCGTTGATACTAGTTTTTCATTAATATATTATGCCGGAGAAAGCAGAAACCTTTCAACAACCATGTGTTGAATTAAAATTGCCCGTTCATAGTCCACACGATCATATAATCGCATATCCTAAAAAATTTCCAGTTGATTTTGGTTTTATGGACTCAAATATGCCATATGCGATCCATTTAAATGATGGAATGGGCGATTCTCAAGAGCCTAGGATAGCTATTGTTGGGTATCATAAAGGTGTGTTTAGACATATGGTACCAAATGGAATAATAACTGGAAAAAGAAAAATATTAAGTACTGTTTGTGATAATAACTGGTGGACACAAACGAATATACATGACCTTGGACCAATAGTTTTTGAGGGTCCTTCAGAATCATTGACTAAGGTGTTAAAACCATTATTAAGATGTGAAATGAAATTTGACGTAAATCCATCCAGCACGCTGTGTATCTGTGACACTCATCCTCCACTTACTCCATATGTTGCTCCGTTTATCGTGGGTGCATGGATTGACTATAAGCAATTTATTAATAATGGAAAATTTTGTTATTTAGAAACATTGGTCAGGGAATGTAAATAAAAAATATGCAAAGATTTCTTTTCATTTATTCAATAATTTACGTCTTACTTTTCAAATCAGTTAATGTTAGTTGCTATGGATATCGAAGATAAAAGATTTCATAACCAAAAGCTTGAAAGAAAAATCGAGTGCATAACTGGGATTACTGGTTTATGTGGTTGGGCTTTGGCTTCTTATGCAGACGCAACCGAATTAGTTTCACAAGAAGTAGGTTTAGCGGGTGTTGGGCTCGCTTTGACTGCTTTAGCCCTATCGGCATTAATATGTAGTACGCAAAAACGTCAGTCTAAGACTAATTGCAAATAAATCTAAATTTTCCCCACTTTTACCCCTGCCTTTGAAAGAAGATCTATTCCCTTATTATCAATCCCCTCTGTGGTATGCGGATGTTTATATATTACCTCGGCAATTCCCGCATTGATGATTGCTTTTGCACACTGAAGACAGGGAGCGATTGTACAATACAAAGTTGCGCCTTTTGTTGAAGCGCCATGATAGGCAGATTGAAGTAGCGCGTTTAATTCGGCATGCACGCAAATACACAGATCTTTTCGTTCATTTGTCTTTAAAATGTTCGTATGACGATCGGAACATCGTTTACACCCACCCTCATCGCAGTTGGTAATCCCTGCAGGAGTTCCATTATATCCTGTTGCAATAATACGCTTTTCCTTCACAATAACTGCACCTACAGAGTTTCGAATACAGTTTGAACGCGCCTGCGCACTCTGTGCAATTTGCATAAAATATTCATCCCAAGATAGACGTTTTTTGTTCATTAAATTTAAATACTGTAATAATTAATGATATTTCTAATATTGTTTAGGTCTATATTTTTCCGTTTTGCATATTTTTTATATTTCCCAGCAAGTGAAAGTAGTTTACTATGTTTCAACCTACTATTAATAAGGCGTTCTTTAAAAACAATCCCTTTTTCTGTTACTTTTTTGCCCATAATATTTCTATAATTTGTATCCAATTTTTCTCAAAAATTCTTTTCTTATTTGTTTTGATTTTTTATCCTCAACTCCAAGAGGCAATCCGCCATCAATCACCCCCATAATTCCTCTACCCTGTTTTGTTTCAGCTACTATCACTTCAGTTGGATTGGCGGTTGCACAATAGATGTGAACAATTTCCGAAATCATTTTTAAACGATTTAATACATTAATTGGAAATGCATTTTTTAAGAAAATAAAAAGTGAGTGACCGACACCAACTACTTTGGCATTTTCTACTGCCAGCTTAGTCATTTCCTTATCAGTTCCTTCTGTACGGATCATCTTTTGTCCTGACGCTTCGCAAAAAGCAATCCCAAATTTTATCCCTGGAACTGCTTCAATTAATGTTTCATACACGTCTTCGACTGTCTTAATAAAATGCGACTGGGCTAGAATAAAGTTAATTTCTGCTGGTTTTTTGATTTGAACAATATGTGTTTTCATATAAATAAATTATACTGAAAAATAATTAATTATTAATCGATTTATATTGATAGTATAATTATCAAATAATACGGGGTGTAGCTCAGATGGCTAGAGCGTCAGGCTGGGGGTCTGAAGGCCGCGGGTTCAAGTCCCACCACCCCGACCAATCAAGACATTTCAAATTTTCAGGGGAAAAAGCTTGCTCGCTCGCCCCGCCGGAGTTTATCCCGCACGGCGATGCGGGAGCGGGTCTCGCTTCGCAAAAAGCCTTGTATTTCGGAATTAAATCATAAGGTCGGACAAATTCAAATTCAGTTTTTCGGGAAAGCAAACGGCGGTTCGTTCCAATTTTTTCCGTCAATGATTTTATTTCATAAAAATTATTGGACAAAGTAAGTTTTTCGGCGTGGTGAGCGGTATTTATCCAATTCCGCAAAGGTTCAATCCAATTGTTTCCCTTTCGCCCAAAATCAGACTTCCTTTTGTTG
>PFTH01000132.1 GCA_002789465.1 Candidatus Roizmanbacteria bacterium CG_4_9_14_0_8_um_filter_34_12
TAATCAAACTTGCTCCGGCGGCTTTTTTTTGGGAAACAAACAGTAAGGTAAAAGAGGGGAGACCAGACAATTTGTAAAGTCAACTATACAAATTGTCCGGTCATTTTGCATAGTTGAGGCGTGGCTGTGTTACTTAACAAACGATTTCGTAATCTTATACAATCTCATATAATCTTATATAAAGGCTTTCCCAGGTAAAAAATGAAGTTGATAGGATAATTGAATCAATAGTTGCTTTGACTAATAGTGATGGAGGTACGGTAATTTTAGGTGTTGATGACCCGAGTAAAACTACCTCAAACCCGTATAATAGAATTTTTGGCATAGAAGAAAACCCGAGTAATTTTGATCTGCTTGGCAGAGAATTAACAAGAATAATTCCTCCGCTTGGTGCTATTTGGCCTCCTCAAATTATTCCTGTTCCGGAAGTAAATAAAAAAATTGCACTTATTTTAGTCCCAAAATCAGTAGATAATTTTCATTCGATCAATAATCATGTCTATATCAGACAGCAAAGAAGTAATAAACTTTTAACAGCACATGAACTTATCAAATTTGCCTATGCAAAAGGATTTCAAAAAGCAGATAAAGAATTAGTGGAAGTAGATTTTAGTCTTTTGAAGACGTCATATTATGAAGAATGGAAAGACGCAAGGAAAGTTACCGGAAACTCTATTGAAGAAGTATTGGAAAAAACTGGACTAGCTCGTAAGAATGAAAATGGTCAAGTAAAACCTACTCGTGCAGCCGTTCTTTTATTTGCCGAATATCCTTCTGACTTAATGGATAGCAAATGTACTATTAGGGTTTTCCAATATTCGGGGAAGCTTGAAACAATTGGCGAAACTCCAAATTTAATTGGGACACCAAAAACAATTAGTGGCCCAATAATCAAACTTATCAAAGAAGCTCATGAGTATGTCTTGACATTACTTCGATCAGGAATAAAAATACCTTCGGGTTTTATGACAAAATATCAAGTTCCGGAAAGAGCAGTAAAAGAGGCCATCACCAACGCAGTTATTCACCGTGATTATTACATCAAAAGAGATATTGAGGTAAAAATTTTTGAAGATAGGGTAGAGATTGAAAATCCGGGTCTTTTTCCTTATAACATTACATCTACAAATATTGGTCATATCAGATCGGATGGGTATAGAAATGACTTGTTAGTAAAACATCTTCGTGAATTTCCATCTCCTCCGAATTTAGATCAAAACGAGGGAGTGCGCGCGATCCGGGTTGAGATGAAAGATAGTAATCTGTACCCGCCAATTTACTGGACATATCCCCACTTGAGCGATTCGGTGAGAATAATTTTATTGAATGAAAAAGTCGCTTCTGAATGGGAAAAGATAAATCATTTTTTGAAAAAGGATAAATACATAACTAACGAAATTGCGAGAGAAGTTACTGGAGTTTTGCAAAGAGATAAAATGACACAATTACTTAAAAAATGGGTTGATAAAGGTTTGCTTATTCAAATAAAACCTCCAACAGGATTTGTGAAGGCGACCAAGTACCGTCTTTCTGACACTTCGGAGATAAGCCAACAAGCATAATGTCTACAAGAAATCAGGAAATCTTGTAAAAACTATCGGATTGTTATAACAATCTAAATCTATACTTTTACAAGATTTTTGATATAGTTTGAGGCGTTTATAAAAGTAAAAAGGATAATTTCGTCTACGAATTGCCTTTCCCATTAACCGGGTAATTGGTTGGAAGTTGCTTAAATATGGGGATGGTTTTGTGAATAAAACATGGAAAATAGCCACGAATTATAATTGAATCTGTGGAGGTTTTGAGTGCACAATCTCGCCGGCAATATTTCTTTCAGTGATGATTCTTGCCTTTCTGGGGTGGGGGAGGGTGATTTTTATGAGGAATGGGAGGCTATTATATCGTGTAGAGTTCCACCTGTACCAATACTTAATTTCATAGCTAAGATTATATACCACTTTGCTTTGATTTTTCAATCTTTTGTTTATACCAACCGTAGTTTTCAAATTAAGAAATTAGTTTAGTTATATAATCTGAATTAATATCAAAATCAAAGCTCCGTTAGGCATTGGTCTTATGAAATTTGAAAGCGAAGGGGTATATCATGCTTGTAATATAAAAATAACAATGTTAATATTAACAGTATGGAACTGCAAACTGCTTTTTATGTTATGGCCATTATCTTCATGAGTTTGGGAATCGGGTTATTTTTAGGCTTGATTATTATGCTTTGGAGAATTAAACGGGTAATCAAGAATACGCCGCAGTTATTACAAGCAAAAGTTAGTCAATTTATAGAAAGCAAATCAACTCAAGGGATTTTAGCTGTGGTATTAAGTGCATTTGCATGGTTTTTGAAAAGACGACGTGCAAAAAAAAATTAATACTGTTATATTGTATTAAACCCTTTAACAATTTAACTCTTTAACCCGTTAACTCATTAACTCGTTAATTATTAATTAATTTATAAAATTATGTCAGACCAAAAATCATCATCAAAGCTGGGTTTGGGATTAATTATGGGAACAGTTATTGGCGCAATCACTGCGTTTTTTCTTTCACCAAAGTCCGGTAAAGAAAACCGCGAAGAAGTGATGAAAAAAGTTAGGGAATTGGAGGAATGGCTCAAAGAAAAAGAAGTTGACGTTAAGCTTAAAGAAATTTATGGTGAAGCAACCGAAGAGGGGAGAAAGTTGTTTGAATTTGTCCGCAATGAAGTGACCACATTGATGGGCGGAATAAAGGAAAAGATTGAGGATTTTGATAAGGAAAAGTATGAAAAAATGATTGAAAACGTGATGAATAAGGCAAAAAAAGAAACCAAAACCACAGTGCAAAAGCTGGAAAAAATGAAAAACCATCTGTTAAAACAATGGCAGGGAAAGGGAAAGAAATAAGTTTTATTTAAGCAAACCAATTAATTCTTCAACAGTAATGTTAAGAGGATTTAGTATTCCTTTTTTGAGAGACCCTTTTTAATTTCTTTTTTAAGAGGAATCGTAACAACGCGTCCATCTGGATGTTTCATAACAACATGATCTCCGCGTTGACGTATAAATATAAAACCTATCTTTCCTAAAGTCTTTATTAATTCTTTTCCAGAAACAACTGGTAGTTTAGGCATATATTTGTACTGGTACAACAAATTGTTTTATGTAAGAAGGAGTAAATAACTCTTTTTTTGTTTCTTCAACGTATAGTTGAATCGCTTCTCTAATATTAACTAAAGCTTCATCAAAAGTTTCTCCTTGAGAAGTGCAGCCTGGAAGTTCTGGAACCCAAACTGAATACCCCCCCTCTTTTTCCTCCTGGAAAACAGAAGTATATTCCAAAATTTTTTTATGTTTTTGGTTTTTCATTCTTATATTTTAACACAAATAATATAGTAATTATAAACAATCCAAACCCCAAAAACTCCAAATACTGCGGCTCGCCCGCTAATCGCCTAAAGCGATAGCGTTGGTGAGCGGGCTAGAAAACCACCACGATATTACACGTTTCGTTATTATATCGTGTTATAATATTTATATGAATAAATTTGTTATAAAAATAGTTCCAATATTAAAAAAATACGGCGTTAGTCGAGCATCCTTGTTTGGTTCGTTTGCACGAGGTGAGCAAAATAATAAAAGTGACATTGATATCCTTATAGAACCAGCCAAAGGCACAACGCTTTTTGATATGGCTGGTATGCAAATTGATCTTCAAGACAGACTAAAAAAACCAGTAGATCTGATAACTTATAGAAGCATTAATCCAATGTTAAAAGATTATATCTTAAGAGATGAAAAAGTTATCTATGAAAAGAGATAATCGTATTTTTCTCAATCACATTTTGGAAGCAATTATCAATATTGAAGATTACGTAAAAAATCTTACTTCATCAGACGATTTAATTAAAGATAAAAAAACTCGAGATGCGGTATTAAGGAGTTTTCAAGTGATTGGAGAAGCAACAAATAATTTAGACGAAAATTTTCTTGTTTCGAATACGGAAATTGAGTGGGAAAAAGTGATTGGGATGAGAAATTTTATTATTCACGAGTATTTTGGTGTTGACTTAGAGATTGTTTGGGACACGATAAAAGATGATTTACCAATGTTCAAAGAAAATATCAAAAAATTAC
>PFTH01000086.1:0-411 GCA_002789465.1 Candidatus Roizmanbacteria bacterium CG_4_9_14_0_8_um_filter_34_12
AGGGGCGAACCTTGTGTTCGCCCGCAATGAATCAGTTGAATCAGGATTTAGGATTGATGATTTACGATTTATGAATCTTTTAAACCATGATTCCTGACTGTACGGGCGAGGCGTGACGCGCCCTATTAAATAATTGGGCAAATCACGCTTTGCCCCTACTAATTGCACGGGCGCATCATGATGCGCCCCTATCATGCCTTTATCAATCCCACCCTTCATCTGCTTATATATATTCTCTTTTATATGTCCGCTTTTATGAGCCCAATCAAAAAACTTATCCACAGACTGCAATTTCTTTAGCACATCAGAAGAGGACACTCCACGAACGTGAAGCTTTTCTATGTAGACCTGAATGGTGTTTGTGTTTAGTTTGTTCATAATTAATCTCCTAATTCCCCAAATCTTCCCCTA
>PFTH01000086.1:435-4664 GCA_002789465.1 Candidatus Roizmanbacteria bacterium CG_4_9_14_0_8_um_filter_34_12
TCCCATATCTCCCATATATTTTGTCGTATTTATATAATTACCATTAAGCCATTAAATAAGCCATTAAAGTTATATTCTCCGTAACATCAAGCGTTGGCGAAAATCAACACGACTGGTCCAGTTTGAGACAGGTTTAAAACCAGTCTCTACATTATTTTCGTTCGTATACGGACTTCCCTCCCAGGCTGGATCACAAAAGCTTCGAATAACGGAAAACGCAGAAGATAGGCTCTGCAAAGCCTTATATATATTTTTCATATGTTTTTAAAGACTGTCTTTATAAGACTATCTTTGACAAATTAATAAATTCCTCGACGTCGGCGATTAAATTAGTAATATTTTGCCGGTCAAGGTTTTGTTTATTCAAGAATTCTTTGTATTGTGTTAGGATTTCTGTTTTTTCATTCTTAATTCTTAATTCATAATTCTTAATTCTTTTTGCCGGGTTTTCCTTCATCCAGCCTTGGGAAATGCAAAAACTACCAAATTTACGTAGCGTTGACAGCCGACGATTGATTGTCTTTGGGGGGATGTTGTTAGAGTTGAGGTAGTTTTTGTAATCGCTTACTACAGTTGGAGTGACTGCTTGTATTAAAGGCAAGATTTCCGTGGATACCGAAGCGGATTTACGCGGATCGGATTGATGTTGGGGCGCAGCGTGATGCGCCCGTACGTCTGAAATAATCCATCCTAAAAAATGCCGTAGGTCAGACAAATAATTCTTAATTGTGATAGAATTCAGTGGTTTTGCATTTACCGTAAGCAGATATTGCTTGAAGCTTGCCTCTAAATTAGAAAGATTATACTGTGTGTCCATATATCTTTAATCATAAAATAAAGACCTTATAGTTGTCAAGAGGCATTTTGATAGTATTGTGATATAGTTACAGACGTGTTTTTAAAGAAAACAGATAATAGAAAACAGAGAATATATAAAGCCTATAAGATAATTAATTCATATTAACTATAATTACCGTACATATTTTTAAATTACTTATAAATATCATAATATATCAATAGACTTGTAATAAATATTACATATAACGTACAATCTTCATACTATAGCATAAAGCTTGATAAAAAATAGGAAAGGGGAGTTGCGTCTAACGTTTGAAATACCACCTAGTTTAATGAATAATTACCAATTACCAATGATCAGTTATTAATGAATTTTCATACAGAGCAAAAAATTAATAGTTTTGGTTTTATCAACAATCTCAAAATAAAAATCAAAATAAATTAATAGATTTATGATTGGCAAACGGACAGATTAATTGCTAATATTCTTAATTTCACAGAAAGCATGAATTAGTGCGTCAAACCATATCTGTGGAGTGCGTTATCGTCAAAACACACAACAGAGAACAAAATTACTAAATTGTTACATTGATACATTGTTGCATGATTACATTAATACGTTGTGTTGGTTTCATTTAACCTGGTTATGTTGTTGTGATTATATATAAAAGTCATCCCGAGTGTTACGAGGGATCTTGCATGCGTTAACGCAAGATTTCTTATTTTCGTTCGGAATGACGCAACTACTACATTTTTTTTTATTCATAATTCATCATTCTTAATTTATAATTCTTTTCTTCCTCCTTGACTATTTCTTCTATCTGTTCTACCATTATTCTATGAAAAAGGTGTTGTTTTTTTTATTTTTAATTCTAATTGTCCTAGCTTTGTTCAGTGGATTTTTTTGGCTATATGAAGCCAAATATTTCAAAACTCGCGCGAGCGTTTCTGCTACCAGTTTTTCCGTTGAAAATTCCTATGTTTTTGTTTCTCCTTTAAAAGCTCCTGCGGACGGAAAAGAAAAAATTCGTGTTACGGCTTTTGTTCTCAACAATCAGGGTTTGGGAGTTTTGGGGAAAAGAACGACCTTGGGAATGGATGCTAAACTGAATATTGAAGCAGTTCAAGCACTGACGGATAATTTTGGCAAGGCGGTTTTTGATATCAGCTCAGCAAATGCAGGGGAGTATTATCTTGAAATCCGGATTGACAACACCCTTCTCCCGCAAAAAGCCCACGTGACGTTTTATTAAATGTTGTTTCTATCCCTCTCCCACATCAATGGATTTGATTGAATATATTCCCTGATTTTGTTTAGATCAATTTCGTTTCTGATGATTTGTTCATAATAATTACGTTGGAATAATCGTTGATTAAATGGTTTCCATCCATTGTTTTTAACACCCATAACATATTCATGCGTGATTAATGATTTAAACGCACCAATGATATCCCCCAACGCCGCCGTAGGGGCAACCCTTGTGGTTGCCCCAACCATCCCAACCATGGGGATTGCCCCAACCATCATTGTGGTTGTCCGTTCACCATGGGCGGGCATAAAACCACCCGTGCGGGCGGGCATAAAACCCGCCCCTACGGCGTGGATTATCATATGAATATGATTTGGCATGATTTGAAATGCATCCAATACAACCGGGAATCGTTTTGGTAACGATTGCCATATTGATTCAATCATTTTTCCGCATTCATTCAATACCATATTTTCATTAATTATATTTCCAAATAAACGTTTCCTGTTTTCGGTACAAACGGTAACAAAATACCATCCTGATTGGGAATAATCATATCCTTTGAGACGAATTGTTTTACGGTTTGTATTCATATTATTCGTGATAATTTGCTAACAATTTGTGAAAATTTTATTCTTTTCTAAATTTGCTAATATTCGTGAAAATCCTATTCTTCCTATTTTTTCCTCTTGACAAATATTTTTTCATAGATTAAAATTAACTTGTTTTACAGTACCCCGAGCTTGTCTCGGGTTTTTTTTTATCTTCGTTTTATTTCTTTCTTTAAATCTTCTATAAACCAAAATTTATTAACGCTCAATTTTATCTCCCAAGAAATTGTTCGACGTGACGAAAAGACATGAATTTGTTTTTGAAATTCTCTTTGAAGCGTTTTAATAAGATAAACAAAATCTGAATCACCAGAGAATAGTATCAAGACATCAAAATTATTAACGTTTAACAAAACATCAATGGCGATCTCGATATCACAGTTTGATTTATAGATTGTTCGACCGGTTTGATCCTGGATAATTTTTAACGGTTTGGTAATTGTTTTAATGTTTAGACTTCTAAGGTAGGAAAGATATTTATTCATTTTATCGTCCTGATTTTTTATGCCGGTGTAATACCGAATTTCTAAGACATTAAATTTTCTCTTTAAAAAAGCGGTTATTTTTTTCCAGTCAATAGTCCATCCAAGATGTTTTTGGGCATAAAATATATTAGCGCCATCAATATATACCTTGGCTCTTTGTTTATTATTCGAGTATTGATTTTTCATAATCTTCGTGTTAATTTGCTAATATTTGTGAAAATTTTATTCTTTTCTAAATTTGCTAATATTCGCGAAAATCCTACTCTTTCTATTTTTTCCTCTTGACATTGTTTTTTTCATAGTGTATTATTTGTTTGCTGGTTAACCGTAAGGTTTATTCGGCCAATCCAAAGCCGACGGCCAGCATTTTTTTCTTCAGTTAATTTATCCATGTTTTTTTCTATACTCAATTCGCTTACTATAAAGCTCCTCGGTTAATCCGCCTTCTTTCATGTGTTTTTCCTTAAGGGAAACGATTAGCTTGTCAATCAGGTAGTTGACCTGGTGGATTAGGGTGATAAGGAGATTAACGGCCAGATCAGGGTGATCGGGGAGGTTGGGGAAATTGGGGGAATCGGGGAGTGCTGGATTTATTTTGATTATCTCCCATATCACCCCAATCTCCCTTATTTCCCTTTTGCTTCTTTCCCCCTCCCATATCTGTATTTTGTTTTGTCTTGCGTAAGCAAGGTAGTCTTTAAGCAGTTCTTCCAGACTGCCGCGGGCAACACCGCTGAGCTTGATATAGCCTTTTAATCCTTGTTGTTTGTATCCTTCACTAATGTTTTGCATTCCGCTTCGCGCTGCTTGCTCCATCTGATCGCATGTACGTGAAAATTTACTGATATATTTATTGACAAATTCAACTGTGTAGTCGTAAATCGGTACTGTAAGTTTGTAGGCCAATAAATATTCATAGCCAGCCTGATACGTCCTGCTGTATTTTGTTTTTCCTATCTTTCCCCCAATCTTTCCCATATTGTTTGCTGTGTTTCCCATATTTATTAAGGTGAACCAGTTATCGGCGCAAATTGTACCGCCGCGCCTTGGTTGTACAGCGTCTTAATTTGTAACGGGGATAGCGC
>PFTH01000166.1 GCA_002789465.1 Candidatus Roizmanbacteria bacterium CG_4_9_14_0_8_um_filter_34_12
GTATAATGAAATCAGATATTTTGAAGAAACACAAAAAAAGAAACCCTTGATTTTATTAGACGATATTTTTTCCGAACTTGATGGTCACAACCGGAAAATGGTGGTGGATTTGATTGAAAAATATCAGACTATATTAACGACAACGGAGGAGGAGCTGCCGAAGTTAAGGGTTAATGGAGGGGTGATTAAGATATAATTAGACAAGATAGATTTACGATTTATGATTTAAGGGATATGAATAAAGAATAATGAAAAATTATCAATGACCAATTGTCAATCAATTCTCAATAACCAAGAATCAATTAATAAAATATAATTAGTCAAGACTGTAGGGGTTAGGTTTGCTCATCCGAAAAGATTTTGGAGAGGTGGCAGAGCGGTTGAATGCACAGAATTCGAATCCGCCATAGAGCGGAGGGTTGGCAGAGTGGCTAATTGCGCGGGTTTCGAAAACCCGTATCCCGAAAGGGATGCACAGGTTCAAATCCTGTACCCTCCGCTGTATCGGCGGACAAATCCTCTCGCTTCCGAAAAAAGTAAATTTAAATTTTTTTAATGTACAATTGATTAAACGATTGTACATTAGAGAACATAAGGGAATAAAGTAAAAAATTATTTTTAAGAATAACTAATTGATATCATCTTTTTATGAAATATAAAAATTCAACTGATGGGTTAGTGTCAGTAAGAAAAGATTATTCAAAACGAGTAATTTTTTCGCTTGAGGATTTTAATGCAAAAGGTTATTTATTTCAAACTGTGACTATTCCTGCACAAACAAAACAACGTATGCATTTTCACCATAAGCAAACAGAAGTATTCTATATTTTAGAAGGAAAGACAGTAATTAATATTAATGATAAGGAATTTTTAGTCAAGTCTGGAGATGCCTTCATTTGTGAATAGAGAGACAAACATTTTCTTTGGAATAAAACCGATAAGGATTTTAAGCTTGTTGTTTTCAAAATTAATATGGATGAAAAATTAGATGATACGGTATGAGTTGAAAGTTAAAATATTAATGTACAATCGATTAAACGATTAGACATCAAGCATTTTTCTTTCTTCTTTTTGTCTTTGATGTTGTCGATGAATTTTCCAATGTCCAATTTTTATTCCTGGTTGAATGAAAATATCGGCGAATAAATCATCCAAAAAATGGGTTATTTTTTCTTTGCCTAAAAGTGATTTAATTACTTGAATTATCTTACCCTCTTTTTCATAAAATAGCAGGTAAAATTTTGCAACGGTTGCACGGGAAACATTAAGATATTTTGCAATTACAGTTTGTTCCAATCCTTTAATTAATAAATATATTATTGCAATTCTTTTGGCGATCATAATCTGTTCGGAAGGAGAAATTATATCTTTTATGATTTCGATATATTCATTTTCATCATCAGCAACACTTGTTATCTCAAACAATATTCGGTAAAGTTTAGCGAGTTTGTTCTTATCGATTGTTTTTTTGGATAAATGTACCATGTATAATTGATTAAACGATTGTACATTCAATAATACAAGGGATTATAGTCTGCATTATTATATATTTATATTGTTATAAGAGCATTTATTATTCGATATACCATAAGAATATTTAAAATACAGAAAAGCTTTTAGTTATCCTCAAATGAGCGTAACTTGATATGATATTTAATATCATTTGATTTAAAAATTAAATTATGAATCCTGAAGCTGGTTTGATTGGAATGAAATGGGCGAAATTCAAAGCACGTGTTGATCATATAATACATCCACACAAGAAAGAAAACATACATAACCCAGAAATTGTTTTTCAAAAGGGTGATATTCTTGTTGTTAGGCATGCACAGTCGGGAAATAATGTTGATTGGCAGGCTTTGGTACAACATCCAAAACTGACGGAAAAAGGAAAAGCACAGGCAAAAGCAATGGGAAAACTATTAAAAAAGAACAAGGTTAAATTTGATTTGGTGGTAACTTCTGGAAGCACAAGAGCTGAACAAACTGCAGTCATTATTATGCAAGAATTGGAACAGACAGTTCCTATGGTTGTGGAAAGGAATTTTCGGGAAAGAAATGTTGGAGTTAATATAGATAAACTTGGTGAAAAAGCAAGAGAAGTGCAGGAAAAATTTAGTCAATGGAAACACTCTTTATCAGATGATGTTAGATGGGACGCTGTTCCAAACAATGTGAAAGGGTTAGATTTAAGTAATTTTGAAACTGAAAGACAAACGGCAGAACGTTTTCAAAAAGCGCTTAGAAAGCTTCAAGAAGAACACCCAGGAAAAAGTATTCTGGTTATTAGCCATGCTTATACTATGACTGCTGGGTTGGCAGCACTTTCTCAAGCAATTCCTGATTCGCAAGGTTCCGTTTTTCAACATGTATCTAATACCGGTTATTTTACTGTTAGGTCAAAACATATAGTAGGAGAAAATACTAGTTTCCAGATCGTTCATAGCAATACAAAAGGAACGCAAGTGTTTGAAAAAGGGAAATGAGGGATTTAAAGACGATATGGGAAATTGGGGAGATGAGGGACTCAAGTTAGGTTTGAGAGCTGATTTTGGTAAAATAATTACATGAAAAAACCTACAAAGACACTTTCTTCAAAATCTATTTATCAAAACAAATTTGTTGAGGTTAAAGTTGATAAGGTTGAATCTGATAAGAATACATGGGAGCAGGTGTATTTTGTTAAACCGAATAAAAATTCGGTTGGAATTATTCCAATGGATAATTCAGGGATATATTTGGTGAATCAATATCGGTATGCGTCAAAAGAGTATTTGTGGCAGATTCCAATGGGGATGATTGATAAGGCTAATAACGAACTTGAAACTGCAAAAATAGAACTTCGAGAAGAAGTTGGACTCACAGCAAAAAAATTTACACGAATCGGATCATTTATTGCTGAACCTGGAATGTCACCCCAAGCAACGATAATTTTTGTGGCAGAAGGTTTGGATAAAGTGAAAAATAATCCTGATTTGAGTGAGGTTAATTTACAGGCAAAACATTTTTCGTTTGAACAAATTGATAGGAAGGTTAAGGAAGGGGATATTAAATGTGGTTTTACATTGAGCTCGTTGATATGGCTAAAAAGCTCAGATTTATTTAATAGATCAAGATTGGAGTAGTGTGGGAGAAGAGGGATTTTAGGGATATGAGAATGATAAAAGGGTAAAAATTTTTAATTTATAATGAGATTAGTTGAGTTGATTGAGTTGAAAAAGTTATTTAAAATTAGCATAATTCAATTTAAATAAATGATAAATTTATTAATGACTTTTCCAAAAGAAATTCAAATCATAATTGTACTTGCCCCCTTTTTTCTATTTGTTATTATTTTAGGAATAGTTTTTAAAAAGGTAACTTATTTTTTGAGTAATTATTTAGTTTTTTGGATTTTCTTATTAATTGTATTATTTATTTTTTATCGAATTCTTTCTTCAAGACTTTCTTTTTTCGATAATCCTGCAGCGGAATTAATGACATATGTACTGATGTTTATCGTTGGTTATTTTATATATAAAAAAAATGAGTAGAATAAAGTTAATGAAAAAGTTATCAAAAACTAATTTCCAAAAAGTTGTTAATTATATAAAAAGGAATGGTCGGGAGTTGGATCAACGATTGTTTTCTTCCTATTTTGAAAACGGAACAAAAGAAGACGTACTAAAAGAACTGAAAAAATACCAAAATAATGACGGTGGTTTCGGACATGGGATTGAACCGGATTTTCGATCTCCTTCGTCATCTCCAATTGCTACCACGATGGCAATTGAGTATTTGGA
>PFTH01000187.1:0-3622 GCA_002789465.1 Candidatus Roizmanbacteria bacterium CG_4_9_14_0_8_um_filter_34_12
TATTTCTGGTCTCAATAATGTCTCTAATAATATCTACGCTATGATAATTATCAATTTGTTTTTTCAGATAAGGTAATTTTTTAAATGAAACAACATCTTTTTTACTGTATGTATCAAATAGACGTCCGACTTCTATAATTAACGCTGTCCACAACGCTCTATGAATCGTCAGCTCTTCTGACTCATTAATATCTTTTTGCATTTTGCAAAGCATATCAAAATACTCCTTTGCAAATTTT
This sequence comes from Candidatus Roizmanbacteria bacterium CG_4_9_14_0_8_um_filter_34_12, assembly GCA_002789465.1. Lineage (GTDB taxonomy): Bacteria > Patescibacteriota > Microgenomatia > UBA1406 > GWC2-37-13 > UM-FILTER-34-12. Next base: position 240 of record PFTH01000187.1, read on the forward strand.
AATGAAAGCGGTAATACGGTCTCGGGATTTCGCCCTATGAGATTTTTCATAAAGTAAAGCTAAGTAATAAAAAATTATATAATTTACGCATGTACTTTAGCGCTGACTCGTGCTGCGAACCGCGGACAGAGTTCGAACCTTTTTAATCAATAATTCAACGGTTTCTTATGACTTACTCATAATTCCAGAAACTAAAAAATCTAGGAAATATTTGTCTGTCTACAACAACTGCTAATCCTACTCCCATTCCATACATTACGAAATCCATTGAGTCAAATACTCTTGCTAAAGCAAAAATCCCAAAGTATTGAAGTATCTCAGAGGTCGCACAAAGGGCAAGCACGAACAATCCTTTTATCCACCACTTTTTAAATAAAGTTTGTTTATCCTCAATAAGTGATAGTAGGAAATAAAAACCAAAAGGAAGAAAAATATCAGCAAAGTAACTTTGATAAATAATATATAAAGAACGGTCGGCTTTTCCGGCTCCCAAAATAAAAAAGGCAGCAATCACCAACTGCAAACCGACTACCAATGTAACTTTTTTTGTTCGATCTCTCATAGGACTATCTTACTCAAGTTGAAGAATTTTATAAAGGCCATTGGAGGTTAAAGGTTCGAACTGTCCCGCTTCGGTGGTAATTTTCAAGGCTAAATTTCTTGGTTGCGCACCGTGGACAAAGTTCAAACCTATTCTATGACAAATATTAATTTACTAATGGTTCCGGGTATTGAAATATTTTAACTTTTTAAGAATTGGAATAAATAATAAAAAAATTAAAATACTTATTATTAATAAAACAGAACCTAAAAAATAAACAGCGGAAGGCCCCTTAATTACTGGAAAATCGTTTTGTAACTCTGGTTTTGTTATTATTTCATATTCTCCCTGAATGAGCAAAAACCACAATAAAGAGAGAAAGGCTAAGGCAACAATTTTAAGAAATAAAATTAATTTCTTTTTCATCAATTTTAATTATACCAGAAGTATTTTAAGGCTAATTTGCTGGACAACTCGGTCCAGATTAATAATACGCAAGGCCGTTGAGGGCTTTCTTTGGCTATCTAACTATGTTCGCCCAACGCGCCTCGGTCTGGGTAAATGAGACAAATGAGACACTATAAAAAGAAAGTTTATTGTGTCTTATTTCTCTTTATCCTCCGTAGGCATATTAGTTAATCACTTTATCAAAAATCTTATTATTATGCTCGGCAATACTTTGTAACTTATAGTCCGAAAATATATCTTTCAATTCGGTTTCTTTGAAAAATAAATCAACAATTCCTTCAGTTTGCTTGTAATTTAATTTTAATTTTTCTACTTTTCTTAAAATCATTAAATGAATTAATTCATGCGCTATAGTCTCATTTATTTGTTTTACATCAGATTTATTGCTTATTCTTAAATCAATAACATTAGGATATTTGAATTGACCTTCCGGGCCGTATAAAGAAATATAACAAAGATATTTATCTTTTATTTTTAGATTATGTTTCTTTAAAACATCAAAAAATCTCGTTTCAATTTTCTCCCATTCACTTTTTGCTACTCCAGCTTTTTCGTCATAAATCTTCTTATTATATATTTTACTCAATTCTTTTTCTAATCTTATTTTAAAATCTTTTTTACTTTTAATTTCTTGGTATAACTGTTTGTAAAACTCTGGCAAAACAATAGGAAAATCATTATCAAGAAACCACTGGTATTCAGAGCGGATATTTAACAACCTTTGTATTTCTCTTGTTTTCGACGATAAGAAAGATAACCTCATGATTATATTATAACTATAATTTTAATAAATAAAAAGCGGCCAAGGGAATATAAGTCTTATCTCCCCTTGGCCAGTTGATGTTTATTCAAGAAGCCCGGCGACCTCGAGTTGCTTTGCAACAGAGATAACTTCATTCATCGGATCCTCCATGCTTGGAAATTTATCTTTTACGACTTCTCCGATTTCTCTTATATCTTTGTCTCCTTTCATTTGGTTGGCAATGAAAGCGCCTGCCTCGTTGAAAGTTAGTACTCCCCTTGTATCAAAGAACCCAATCCAGCTTTCAATGTCCTGCCTGATTTTAAACCGGCAGCTTATCTTAGGTCTAAAAGATTTTTCCATTTTGAACCTCCTTAAGCGATAAACTCGTCCGCTGCGTACATTCCGCCGCCATATTGAGAAGCAGAACATCCTCCGCCGCAGAAGTTATCGCATTTGCGACATTTTTCCGGCAACCATTTTAGCGAACGAAAGTGGGCTAATTTTTTAGTCCATATCTCAGTAAGCGGTGTTTCAAGAATATTACCGTAACTGCCCTTGGCAATAGAACAAGACCGAACATTGCCCATATAATCTATATGGCCAAATCCTGTTCCCTGCCAGCATCCAACGACAAAGCCGTGATATTTCTTCGGCAAGAGACATAAGGGAAAAGCATCACCCAAATTAGCCAAAATGCCCAATTCTTCTCTGATACGCTCCATTTGAGAAAAAGCGTTCAGATAGTCATCAAACAAAAGCTTGTTCTTCTCCCAATCAGACCTTGCTTTTCCATAAGGCGTCAATCGGCCGGCATTTATCTCGTCTATATCTATGCTATTAGTTTTAAGCCATTTGCAGGTTTCAAACATAAAAGGAAGATTTTCTTTCGTAAGAGTGTAAAGAATCGATATGTTTAATCCTCCTTCAAGACAGGAGCGTATGCCGTGTATTGTTGCCTCGAAAGAACCCGGAACTTGAGTTATATTTTCGCAAACGGACTTGGGCCCGTGGAGCGAAATGGCTCCATTTTTAATCCGATGTTCTCTCATTTTACGGACAACCTTTTCGTCTATGTGCGTCCCGTTAGAAACAAAGGATAAGAAAAAATCCATGGAATCGGCAATCTCTATCACCCTTGCCCAATCCGGATAAGTGAAAAACTCTCCACCAAAGAGACGAACTTCAAAGACCTCCGCCCTTGCAAGCTCTTTAAGAATAGCGACGACTTGATCAAGAGACGGATGCTCTGCACTACTACATCCCATTTCGGCATTAAAACAGAACTTACAACTTAAATCGCATACTGGCGTCACCTCAAAATTAACCGAGAGAGGAGACTTAAGAGTTACTAACTCGTTCATTTTCTTCCTCCATAATCCTAAATTAGCAAGGGCGAAGATATTATCCCCGCCCTATCGGTTTGTTAACACGTACCCTTATTTGCAACACTTGCAGGTACACTCGCCCCGGCATTTCATGTCGGCCAGACGCATTTTCGTGATCTTGGGTTGACGACCTTTCAGAATGCTAAACTTTGCCACAAAAGCCTTCATAGTCACCACCTCCTTTCTGCGTATTTTTTTATGAAAAAACTATCTTCCTTCCTTTAGTTATATAATAACTATTTTT
>PFTH01000187.1:3770-4547 GCA_002789465.1 Candidatus Roizmanbacteria bacterium CG_4_9_14_0_8_um_filter_34_12
GCCTTGAAAACAAATCAAGAAGACCTAAGACCAATCCAAATGAAACATCAATACGCATCAAAGAAAGAATAATTGAATTAAGAAAGGATAAGAATCAATGTGCTAAAAAGATTGGCTGGGATTTAAGAGAGGAAGGCATTAATATTCATTTTCAAACCATACAGAAGATAATCAAAACAGAAGGATTAACAAGAAAATATCGTTCAAGAAAGATAAAGACAAATTATTTAAAAAAACAATGGTTGCCGGGCGAGATGGTTGAGATTGACATAAAATGGGTGCCTAGCAGGCCAAAAGGAGACAGACTCTATCAATTCACAGCTATTGATTCTGCCTCAAGGTGGAGATATTTAAAAGCATATTCTTTCCAATCAAATGTTTTTGCTGTAAGATTTTTAAAAGAGTTAGTATTTGTTGCTCCATTTATGATCCAATCAGTTAAAACAGATAATGGTTCATGCTTCACTAATAGATATTTAGGACACGCAATGTCAAAAGACCCCCTTAATGTTAGACTGCATGATTTTGATGTCTCGTGCAATAATTTAAATATTACTCATTATCTGATTGATCCAGGTAAACCGGCGCAGAATGGCAAAGTAGAAAGAAGCCATCGCACAGACCAAGAAAAGTTCTATGATCAATTACGATTCAAATCATTTGAAGAGTTGCAATACAAATTAAAACTATGGAATATGTATTACAACAATACAAAACATTGCGCCTTGGCTGGCAAAACTCCTAACCAAGTTCTCGGATTATCTTGAGTGCAAAATG
>PFTH01000187.1:4674-6039 GCA_002789465.1 Candidatus Roizmanbacteria bacterium CG_4_9_14_0_8_um_filter_34_12
TCTTTATCATAGATAACTTTAGTATACATATTTGCTACTCTTAATTCTACATACTACAGTTAGCATAACTTCTTATCCATTAAAAAATAAATCCGCAAATAGCGGATTTTCGACAAAATTTAGGCCTCTCGGTCGCTCGATAAAAAAGTCCTTTGGCTGGGGAGGAGGGATTCGAACCCCCGAATGATGGATCCAGAGTCCATTGCCTTACCGCTTGGCGACTCCCCAAGAAATACAAAATTAAATTAAATCTTGGAATAAATAAATTTAATCCTCGCTCAAATATCTTCTGATGGCGACCAAACTGCTGGCGGTGCCCAGCGCGACGCCGGCCAAAATTTGAAGCAGAAAGAGAACAATGAAGTTGGATTGATAGAAATAGAACAGGTCGGTGCCGGGCAGATAGCCGGTCAGCTTGGGCGAAATATACCAGACCAACGGGTATAAAATCAAGAGAGAAATAAGGGCGGCGATAATGCCGTAAAGCGCGCCTTCAATGATAAACGGGCCGCGGACAAACCAGTTGCTCGCTCCGACCAATTTCATCACCCGAATTTCTTTTCGGGCGGAATAGATTGTCAGACGGACAGTATTGAAGCTGACCAAGACCGCCAGAAGAGCCAAGACGCTCAGGATAATAAAGCCGATGCGGCGGATGCCGGCGGTAATGGCGGTTAAGCGCGAGATGACGGCTTTATTTTCCAGATAATTTATCTTATCAATGATATCGTCATAATCGCTCTGATTGAAAAATCCGGCGATGGTCTCGTACTGCGAGGCCTGCTGGGCCTTGATGTTTAAGCTGGCTTCCAGCGGATTACTGTCTAATTCCTGCAAACTTTGCATCAAGACATCGTTGTTTTGGTGCTTTTCTTTGAACTTTTCCAACGCCTCGTCGGTGGAAACGTATTCAATATTTTTAACTTCGGGCAGTTTGATTAAACTGTTTCTTAAATCCAGTATTTCGTTTTCTTCGGCGCTAAGTTTGAAATAGACGCTGATGTCAATTTTATCTTCCAGATTCTGCGACAAGGAATTAATCAAAACATTGGTCAAGACCAAACCGCTTAAACCTAAAATAGCCAAAGCCATCATGGAAATGGCGGCCGAGGAAAGCCACTTGTTCCTCCAAAAACTAATCCAACCCGATTTTATGACGCGATAAATGCTCGTCAGCATAGTTGTTTAAAAAAGGATATATTTCCCCTTTTCGTCGTCTTTAATTATCCTTCCTTTTTCCAAAGTAACCACTCTTTTGTCCAATCCGTTGATAATCTCGCGGTTGTGGGTAGAGAGAATAACGGTTGTTCCGAGTTCGTTGATTTTTATCAGCAGGCGGACGATTTCCCAGGCGTTTAAAAGGTC
>PFTH01000138.1 GCA_002789465.1 Candidatus Roizmanbacteria bacterium CG_4_9_14_0_8_um_filter_34_12
CGCCAGAGGCGGTGGATATAATTGATTATAAATAAGGTAATTATAGACTGGATCCCCATCTTCATGGGGATGACATTTCGTTTTGCGGTCACTATACTAAAAAAATTGCTAAACCCATTGTTTGACCAAATGCTTTAAAAAATAAACGCCAATAAAAACAATGTTGTAGCTGATGCGAAAAGAATAAGAGAGTATTGAATCCACCCGGTTTCAGGAAGCTCTTCAGTTTTTGTTGGAATAATTGAACTGGTAGGACTAATGCTGCTGGAAATAGTTACAGTAATATTATTTCGTGCTAATAATTCTGCTGTTGGATCTATGGTGGGAATATCTTGTCCGTTTGTTATATCAATACCGTCAGAAATTGTTGGTGTTAGCTGGCCATCTTGAGATTGAGCACCAATAAATCCAGAATTATTGTTAACAAGTAAAATTTCTGTTGGACTAACTTCAACGGTTGGTACGTTGGTCGGAGCAATGGTTGGCAGTGGATTGTTTAAGGCTAATAAGCGGCTATAAGTTTTGGCTGCTGCTTTTGTTTTTTTTATTGTTGTTACGGCTTGACCAGGTTTTTCTTGGAGCATATTATTAACTAAAAAAATCAAACCAATTAAGATTATGATGATAAAAAATATTACGATAGTTTTAAATTTCGATTGTTTTTTTTTCATGATTAATCTCCTAACCATCCATCTTTTATTGAATGCAATTGGGCTTCAATTTTTAGTTGAGCAGGTATGGTTGCAATTTGATAAGTTATATAATAAAGATTATGTTTTATATCGTAATTTTTTGTTTCATAATTTGGTAACCATACCATGTCATTAATACGAATACGGGCTTTATCAATATCAGCCTCTTTAATCGACTCAACGCCAATTTTTATAAAAGCTCCAACTGGATATTTATCAATCTGAGTTTGTTCAATTTCTTCTCCTTTATCATTGTATACTCTTATACCTTGAGACACGAGTGTCTTTATCTCAATTAAATTCTTATTAATTGAGTTATTTGCTATCGGCGATTTATTTTTTTTAAAAATGCTGATAATTGTAAATACTGCAAAAAAAAGTAACATCAAAATTAGTAAGATAATCATGAATTCATTCACACTTGAATTATTCGTTTTATCTGAAGAAGCAGTGATTCGTGTCGTTGTATTTATAAATAAATCTGGTTTTATATTCGTAGCATTAAATTTGGGTATTTGAGGTTTGCTTGCGTTTCTTTTATCCTTATTTAAGAGTTTGAATTCATAAACTATAAATCCAAAAGTTATGATAAAAGCCAATAAACTAATTTTATTCACTGAAAGTAAAAGTTCACCCATATTTAAATTTTAATGTGAATACCACTTAAAATGCAAGCACAAGACCTGCTCCAATAATTAGCACAACCGCGCTCATTAAAAAAAGATGAATTGTTTGCATTTGACCTGTTACAGGTGGGGTAGCTGTTGGTATCTCTGTTGGTGACGTAATAAATATTGTGGGCACTTCTGTTGGAATGATTGGATTAACATCTAATGTTGGACTTGCTTCTGGAGTAGCCGTTCCTAAGATCTGTTCACCACTTTTTGCAATTGAAAAATTCCTCATAAGAGTTACTGTGTTTCCTTTTTCGTCTTCTGTTTTCATCGTTATCACGTACCTCCCTGCTTGCACGGATGGAGAGATAATATTTTTCCATTCCCCTTTATTGTTTGTTTGAATTCGAAAGTTATACTGTGGTTGCGAATTAATGCTAATGTATACTTCCTTAAGTGGAAGTGCTAATCCTTTAAGTAGTGGTGATTGGGCAGGAATTATTGAATCTTCTTTTGGATAAATAATATCAATATTATTTTTTGATAAAATTTTTTCAGTTTGTGCACCTTTAACATTACCTTCTTCAACCAGATTATAATTATTACCAATAATAAAACTATTGTTGTTGTTGTTTAATGCCATAAAAGTGCCTGTAACAATTGACATCGTTCCATTCTCATCAATAATTTTGATTGTAAATAGCGAATTTTCATTCCAAGTCTCAAGTTGAATATCTTCATTCTTTCTTGCAATAAATTGTTCGATTGACAACAACCACTCACCCGATAATTTTGAAATTGTTACCAAAGGTAAAAACCCTTCCATTTCAAATAATATAATTGTGTTTTGAGAGGGTTGATTGTTTAATTGTAAAATCGTACCATATATAGGTTTAGAACTGGCAATATCTTTTACAATATTTGGCGTCTTAATTTTGTCTATTTGACTATAAACTCCGTTGTAAAACGTTTGATAATAATAGGTAGTGTTAGGCTCAAGATTCTTCAACATCATATAATGAGAATAAAATTTACCTGGTAGTTTATTTTCTAAATCACGTTCGTCAATGGCGAGTTTATTAAGATTATTAAAATCTTTTCCATACTTAATGACACCGCTTAAACTTTCATTTGTCTGCCAAAATAATCCTATTTGCGTAGATTTTATGTTAACTGGTTGTAGTGTTATAAATGATGGGTTAGTTGCGCGTGAAGGTATCGATGGTCTTACTAATATTATTAGTACACATAAAAAAACACTAACTAAAGCTGACATAATCAATGATCTCGAAATTTTTCTCCTTTGTTTAAAAAATAAGTGACTATAATACATAGTAATTGATCATTGACGTTTTATTAAATTATCGATAATTGCTGATTTATTTTTATATTTGGGCATCTGAACGGTATTTAATGTATTATCAACAAATGGTGTTTTATTAGCTTGATATATGTCAATAATCATCCATGCAAATACTGTTAAGAAAAATCCAATCGCAATGATAAATATTTCTTTTCTATTCATAGATAAAATATTTCACCTACCAATTTTATATTCAAGTCAGAACTGTCAGTCGCAATGTTTAATGGTTTATCAATATTGATCTGCCTTATTCCTTTTAATCTCTGTTGTTTAAATAAAGAATTAACATAGTTTGATGCATTTTTGAAATTACTAATAAAATCAATATTAAATTGAATTTTCTTTAATTCTTTATTACTCGTTCTTTTAATTAAACTAAAACTACCAAAATTTACTTTTTTTACAGAAACACTAGATAAGGATGCAGATTTTTGTAAATCGTCAACAACCTTATCAATTCCAACTTGATTTGGTAGTGCTTGATCAATAATATCCAAATTTTGTCTTATTTTTTCCATCTCTGATTGTAAATTTACAATTTCGATGATGGTATTCTCATAATTTTTATCTAGCTGATCGAGATAATTTTTTTCTTTATCTAATTGAAAGACTAAGCTGATGTTGGGTTTAATAATAAAGATTATAAAAAAAGAAAAAATTATTAAGAATACGACTACAGAACTATAATCTCGCACTTTCTTATCAAAAAGATGTTTTAATAGATTGTTTTTATCCATTATTGTTATTTAAAATCCGTTAAACTAAAACTTATTAAAAAACCATTCTCAATTCTTTTTATTTGTTTTAGGTTAATTTTTTTGAATTTACCTTCGTTTTGCATGCGTTTTTGATATTGATGTACAATTTTAATGTCATTAGTTACACTTTCGAAATCAATCCCGCTTTGATTAATCAACAACTTATTAAGAGTTATTTGTCTTGGAAAAGTTTTTAGAAAATATAAAAATAAACTTTGAAAAT
>PFTH01000221.1 GCA_002789465.1 Candidatus Roizmanbacteria bacterium CG_4_9_14_0_8_um_filter_34_12
TAAAATCGGGGATAAATATTAACATGGATAAATACAAAAACCTGTCTTCAAAACTCAAGAAGAAGTTTTATTTAATTTCAGAAGAAGAAGCATATCTAATATAAAATTTGTCATTTCTCAAACAATTTCTTGATTATTCTCTCAATATAAACACCAATCAAAATTTATAAACTACGCAAGTATTGTAAAAATAAAGCTGGAGTCAGGGTGATTATTTTTAGATTTTGTTTGATTATGTCTTTTTTGAAATGCTTGATATTATAAGTAATTAAAAAATTGACAGATGATTCTTTTGCTCCACAAACAACATGAGCATCGTTTTTATCAAAAACAAATTTATGATATTTACTTTTAATATCATCAAGATCGTTTTTTATTTGAATAACTTTGAAATTAACAAGAATGTTTTTAAAATTTTTTAAATTTAATTTTAGCCTTTTTATAACAATCCTTATTTCTTTAAGAGAAATATTAGAAATACATTTTGTTATTTTTTTGTTGTTGATCAATGAAAAAGCCGCGCCTTTGTTGGAAATTAAAGAAGAGATAATCACATCGGAGTCTAAAAAAACAGCCAGTTTTTTTATCATAAATTTTGACGGACTTGAGTTAACTCTTTTTCAATCAGGGAGAGATTGCCAAAATCCTCTTGTTGCTTTTGGAAAAGATCAGCGTCCAGTCCGGAGAAAGCAAAAAAAATCGAATTAGCAGAAATACGATAGACCTTACCAATCTTTTTAGCAATAATTTCACCTCTTTTAATCAGGCTATAGACAGTATTGGTGCTTAATTGAAGAATATCTCCCACTTGCTCAGGTGTGTATAATTTTGATATGGTTTTAGTATTAAACATAACTACCTTATACTAAACGTAATGAAAAATGTCAAGGGGAATTTAAAAAATTTATTATTTATTAAATAACTTCTTAATAATCTCCTCAATTCTTTCATCCTCAACTGTTAAGTCAGAATAGGGAAGGTGTTGGGTGATGAGATTAATGGTGGCTGGTATATTGACTCTTTTAACACGATACACCGCCTTGGGGAACTGATTAGCGATGATTGTTCCAACTTTTGTTAATATTATTTTATCAATAGGTTCGTTAAGTGTGACTGTGACATATTTTTCGTCCCCATATTTTTTCAGAATGGTTTGCAAATTATCATCGTAAAGAATCTTTCCCCGATTGATAATAATTAAACGTTTTGCTAAACGCTTAACATCTTCCAGATAATGACTGGTTAAGATAATTGTGCTTTTAAACTCTTTTTGATAGGTTCTGATAAACTCGCGGACTGCCTCTTGCGAAAAAATATCCAGACCAATAGTAGGTTCATCAAAAAATACTAGCTTTGGCCGGTGCAGTAGTGATGCAATCAGTTCCATTTTCATTCTTTGTCCGAGTGAAAGTGTTTTCACGGGTTTGTCAATCACGTCACGACAGTTTAAAAGCACGGTGAGATCATCAATGTTTGCTTGATAATCACGATCAGAAATTTCATAAATCGCTTTATTAAGAATAAAAGTATCAACTGCCGGAAGGTCCCAAATAAGTTGATTACGTTGACCCATGACAAATCCGATTTGTTTTAAAAATATCGGGTTTTTATCAAAAGGATTATAATTCAGAACCTTAACTTGTCCAAAAGTGGGGAAAAGAATACCGGATAAGATTTTTAAAGTGGTGGTTTTTCCGGCACCATTGGGGCCAATAAAACCCACCAATTCGTTTTCGCCGATTTCAAAAGAAACATGATCAAGCGCCATGATATTTTTATACTGACGATTAATTAAATCAGCGATAAAATTTTTCCCGCGGATGGGAGTGCGATAAACCTTAGTAAGATTGTTGACAGAAATCATAGATGAATTATAAATGCAAAGTTCAAAGATGAAATATCAAAACCTATTTCAAAGTTAAAAGCGAAAACAGTAAACTAATATTTAGTATTGTTTTTTGATTTTTGATCTTTGATTTTTGAGTTATTCTTACCCGCCCCAGCTTTGGTATTTTTTTAATGCTGTTTTCCATAAAGCTAATGATAGTAATAATACTACGGTTGAGATGAAAAACGCGAGGAAAAAAAATTCAAAAGACAGTCTTCCAAACAAAGCCTGCGAAGGAAAGGTCATCATTACACCAACCGGAATAATAAAGGTGAAAATTGAGCGTAGCGGTTCACGATAGATTTGCATGGGAAAGCGTGCCATACCGGTTAAGTCACGATAAATCATAATAGTATGATCAACATCGGTCGTGAGGATTCCCAAAGCCAAAACAATAATATGAAAAGAGGTGGCAATTATTAAAGAATTTAGAATTAAGAATGAATAATTTAGAATGTTAAAAACAGTGATATTTGGGATTTGAAAAGCAAAATAAATTGTTAAAAAAAGGTAGGGGAAAAGTAATAATAAATCAAAAAAATCCACTCCACCAATAAGAATTTTCACGAACGGATGGAATGGTTTAACTAAGGTTAGGTCAAAATTACCGGAAACGACTTGATAACGAAAACGATAGACTTCACGGAACATGGTTTGCGCAAATGTATCAATTAAATTAAAGGTTAAATAAAAAACCAGCATTTGCGAGAAAGAATATCCACTGATGATTTTTATTTTTCCAAAGATAATGACAATCATCAGAAAAAAAAACGCAAACCGGAAAATTTTTCCCAGCATAAATAACCAAATTCCGGTGTGTGCTTGCAAAGTGGTGCGCAAGGAGTTGCGGGAAAAAAGCAGAAATAACCTAATTATTTTTTTCATATTTGTTATAATCTTTATTCCAGATTCCGTCAGAAATTCTTTATAAATAAACAAACTTTGATAACAAATTTATTGCTCCGTGAGCGTGCTCGTCCTGCATCCGCAGGACTGCGCACCTCTCAAGTCGCATAAATTTGTCATCTGCATTTTTAAAAAACAACTTTCTTCCCTAACCCCTGACTACTAACTACTTTCTACTATCTTTATTTTCCCCAAAAACTAAAACTCCGATTTCCCCGTTTCCACATAATTTGTACGATTAAATAGGTAATTGCCACCCAAACGCATGAAATAATCAGCGGCTGCTGCCAAGCAATTGCCTTCCCAAGCAATATTTGAGCAGGGAAATATACGAGGTATGGAAAAGGCGTTAACATCAAAACCTGATAAATTGTTTTTGGCAATAGATCAAGCGGAAAATATGACCCGGCTAAGAAAAACACCAAAGTTAAAAAAACAAATCTTGGCGCCCAAACTTCAGTAGTCCAAAAACCAATAAATGATAATGATAGATTAATACAAAAAGCAATTATTGTTCCGGTTGTAAAAAAAACAATTGCAAGGGGAACATTAACGGCTGGAACAAGCGTGATATTAAATAGTTTAATGATAATTATAAATTCAAACAGCGCAAAAACTAAATTTAATAATTTATCACCAATGTCACGAAAAAGATAATACTGAATAAAATTAATTGGTTTTAACAGACGGTTAATGATGGTTCCGTCATTAATATCTCCGGCAATTTCTGCAGTTTTGGTCCCCAACACAATACTATCAACAAAATTTACTATCAAAATATAAGTCAGCATCATATCCCGTTGATAATTGGCAAAACTTGATTGTTTATCAAAGACCGCGTTCCAGAGAAAAAAACTCACGAGCACACTAAGAACAATCCGGATGCGCCACAACACAAAACTTAATCGATACGCAGAATATTCTTTAATGGTGGTGGCGATGATGGTGAAGTATTTTCGCATAAAAATTATATATAAATATATCACTTTCTCCTTGTTTTTTCTTTGCCTTATAC
>PFTH01000232.1 GCA_002789465.1 Candidatus Roizmanbacteria bacterium CG_4_9_14_0_8_um_filter_34_12
TCATTTAGTCCTTTTTTAGCTTTGTGAGTTATTGGTTTAATACTAACTGGAATTTCACCAATAAATCCATCTATTCCTTTGGACTCTTCTGGTGGATTTGATAACCGATAATTTTTTTTCATTATTTCTGCTCCCTTTTTAAGAATCGCCTCTTGAAATTTTAATCCGATAAAAGTTTTTACAATAACCAGATCCTTTAACCACTCGCTAATAATTTCTTCGTTAATTTTTGTTATTGAATCCCTCAAATTTTTAATCATTTCTGTAATTTTGATCGCGGCTATAGATAAAGCATCAGGGTATTTTTTTATATACCATTCTTCCCATTCTTTAATGTCTTTTCCATGAAATTCTTGTATTAAATCACTTAATTGACCAACTGCTTTTGGTCTAGTGGCTTGAGCATTTTGATTTGCCAAATTCAAAATCTGGGTAGAATATTTTGGGAAATTATAGGTGGGTGATTTAAGAGATTTTTTTATATCAAGAAAGGATATTTTAATTTTCATAAAAATATATTGATAATAAATTACTAATTATTTTTATCCAAAGTAATTTTTGATCCAAATTGTAATTTTCTTGGATCAATTTGTTTGTTTAATTTAATTGGATCTATGAAAATATATTTTAATTTACTAATTTCTTTTTTAAAGTCTATGTTTATATTTTTTTGACTAATAAATTCAATTTGGCTGTCATCAAAAAAACCTTTTTGGTTTACTCCAATTTTTTCTTTTATTACCGGTAAAAAATCTTTGTTAATCTCATAACCGACAGAATTTCTATCTAAATTTTTTGCTGCTAAAGAAGTTGTGCCACTGCCTAAAAAAGGATCTAAAATCGTGTCGCCAACAAATGAAAACATTTTTATTAATCTTTTTGGCAGCTCCTCTGGAAACATCGCAATGTGATTGGTTTGTTTTTGACCGTTAAAGTTCCAATGACCAGTGAAAAATTCATTCCACTCTTTTTGAGTCATTTTAGATTTTTCTTTTATTTCTTTCGTAACCTTTGGTGCTTCTCCAATTTTTTTAAAAATTAATATAAATTCGTAATCTATTTTTAAAATGCCATTTCTAGGATAAGGAAAAGACCCCATGATTGAAGCTCCACCGGTGGTATTGGTTGTTGTGACTTTTTGCCAAATGATTGCTCCCATGTAGTCAAAACCTATTGTTTCACAAAACTTAATTATTTCGGTTCTTATTGGAATTACTTTATAGCGCCCATAATAAACTGATCGAGCAAACTGATCGCCAATATTTACGCATAATCTACATCCCTTATGAAGAATTCTGTAACACTCGTTCCAAACCAAATTTAGGTTGTTGATATATTCTTCATAAGAATCGTCAAAACCGATTTGATTATCACTCCCATAATCTTTAAGTTGCCAATATGGGGGTGACGTGATAACTAAATGAACACTTTCATTATTTATCTCTGCCATCAACCTTGAATCACCTATAATAATTTTATGATTTGTTTGCATAAAAAAATAATAACAGAATAATATTTTAAATACCACTTGACAAATGATAATATACTATTATAATAGTACGTATATTATTTTGGCGAGCGTAGTCGAACTATGAACAAAAAAAAGCTTGAAGAACTGATTAATAGTTTTTTGAAACAAAAAAACTTAATCGAAATGAGGGATTTTTTATTTGGCATATTGACACCAAGTGAACTTGACGAAATAGTTACCCGATTGCAAATTGTTAAACTGATAAAAAAAGGTCTTCCCCACCAGGAAATCGCACGCCGGCTCAAAGTCGGAGTCGCCACGGTGACAAGAGGATCAAGAGAATTACGAATGGGAAGATTTAAAAATATATGAAAAATATAATAATCTCTAAAAATTGGCAGAATTGGAATCCCTGCAAACGGCGGGTGTATATTTAATGTAATTATTTATTAAATATTAACCCTGCCTAGGCGGGGTTTTTTAATGATTAAAAGTTTATGAATAAAAAATTATGGGGACTGAGGTAATATATCGCTCTGATCCAAGACTAATGGCTCTTAAGGCATTGATGACTAAAGTTACAATAGGAGATGATGGTAAATCAGTCAGAACGCCCATGCTTGATGATGATAGTTTAAAACACGTTGCCAATATGGTCGTTCAACATCCTGCAATAATTCAAATGGGAGCTTATACTGATTGTCTTGGACTTAATGAAAGTCAGCTTAAAATTATATCGGAAACTCAACAAAAACAAATACCGTCGGAAAGATTGCCATATTTCAAGAAATTAGCTAAAGTTATCGAAACAACACCAACTATCCCAAAAGATATATCATTAAGAAGCATTAATCCTTTTACGCCTTTTGAAAAAAGCCCTCATATTTTATTTGGAATGGGAGGAGGTAGTCAAAAACTTTGTCAAGGATTGCCTTTTGATGTACTAAGTATGGTTTTAACCGCTGAAAAAATACGTAGAGAATTAAATGCCGGAAAAATAAATATTTTATGTGCTAATGATATTACTCGCACAAATATCGGAAAACATCCATCTTTTTCCAAGGAAAGCATTGATGGGGTAATGTCTGCGGAAAGAGATTTATTACAACTTGTGGTAGAAAAGTTCGGTTTAGCAGATTATTTCAATATATTTTTAAGTGCAGATCTAGATAAAATAATTGGTCGGGAAGCAAAAAATGCGTATGACGCCATGGTTAAAGATGCAGAAGGAACTCCGTTTGTTCACGATCAACATTATGCGATGGAAATAGCGGAAATGTATAGCTTAATTAACCAAGAACTGGGAGGAATCAAACTCGGATGGTTTATGAATGAAATATATCTAAGTAAACCAAAATATATCATGGATGAGCAACCTTTTGATGCCAGATACGCATTGTATTTGGCAAGCCGTGGACTGACAAATACTGTTTCTATACCCTATGTTAAAGCAGGCGTGAAATTATATCCTGATAAAAATGGTTTTGTTCAAAAAGCGGCACCATATATTGACTATGAACCAGCAAATAGAATATTGCTTAGTCCTTTTGAAAAGCCGACCGAAAAAATGATTGAGTCATCGAAATATGGAGGTGGAACCAATATAAAATTAGTCCGAGGACATTTTTTATCTATATTTCAATTGTTTGAACAACTAGTTCTTAATCGGCAAATTTATGAAGTCATTGGAAAACCTGATTATTTAGAAAAAGGCGAGAGAGGACAAGGATATGGAAATAGGGTTCAATTTATCCTTGATTTTATATTTGATGGTAACCGACCATACGCGGAAGAAGTTTGGAAAAATGCTTTTCCTAATTCACTTTAAAAGTTTTACAAGCTATCATGAAAAATCAACCAATAAATAAACATATTGAACAACTTAATTACATTGAATACGGGGGTAAAAATAAATTTGATAAAAACTATATAGATTTACAGAATGACAATTCTAACTATAAAAATATAAACAATATTTTTCGTGGCGCTAATGTAAGAAATTTATTTTTATATGAATATTCTCAAAATAAAGATCTAATTGAATTTATAGCAAAAAATGAAAATATTCCGCTGGAAAACATACTCCTAACTGCTGGGGCAGATAGCGCCCTACATCATACTGCAGAAACTTTTTTAGGAATTAACAAAAAATCCTTGATTCCTATTCCATCTTTTCCGCGTTATGAGTTTCATACAAAAGTTGTTGGTGCTAAACCTATTTTTTTAAACCTCTTCGGCAAAAATGAACTAGATAAACTAGAATTTATAAAAGCTAAGTTAAACCAAAAAAAAGTTGATTTACTTTTTATCGCTAGTCCAAATAATCCAACCGGAGAATCCTTTCATTATAAAGATTTAAATAATTTTTTATCAAAAATAAACAAGACCATAATCGTAATAGATCAAGCTCTTGCAGGATATTTTAATGATTCTTTATCACCCTTGGTATTAAAATTTTCCCATGTGGTAATTATAAAATCATTTTCTAAATTATATAATCTCCCAGGACTTAGAATTGGTTATATAATTGCATCTGAATCTTTGATAAAATTTATTAAGAAAACCATTTCGCCTTACGAACTATCAACTCCTTCTATAGAAATAGTAAAAAGCTATCTGGGAAACCCTTTTAATGTTACATTTAGAAAGAAAGAGGTTCATAAGAGCATAGAATATATTAAAAAAAATCTTGAATTAAATTTTTCTTTGACAAAAGGCCCCTTTATACTAATTGATGGTAGTAAAAAAATTCCATTTTTATATGAAAAACTACTGGAGAATAAAATCCTTACTGTTAATGGAAAAAATTTTAGAGGGCTAGAAAAAAAGAATACTATTAGAGTTATTTTAACAAATCACCAATCGGTGAAAGAATTAATAAAAGTTATAAATTTTTTGATAAACTTAAACCTATGATAGATAAAAAAGTCCTCGAATGTAGCGAAACGCTGAGACAATTACCGATTATTACTATTGTTAATTATTGATATAATCAAATGTATGAGAGACCAAAAAGTTACCGAATATTGTAATAGATTAATAAAATTAGGAATCGCTCACGAAGTCTTAGGACATCCTGAACTGGTGTCTGTTGATGATGTGCAAAAATATTTGGGCTTCGGACTTGATGAAGCTTTAGTGACGCTGATTATGAAAACCGAAAAAGGATTTGTGGCAGTCATTCGTCGTGGAGATTGTTCCTTAGATAGTAAGAAAGTAAAAAAAATCCTCAAAGTTGAAAGTTTGCGTATGGCGACTGACGAAGAGTTTACAAAATTAGCTGGAGTAGTTCCTGGAGCAGCTCATATCCTTAATCCAGTTATGATTACTTTGATCGATAATAAAGTCTTTGAAAATGAAAAACTTAATGGTGGTTCTGGTAGCCTTTTGTATACTTTCCGTTATAACACTCAAGATCTAAAGAAAATTCCAAACAGCCAGATTGTTGACGTTTCAAAAATTGCCGTAACAACGACTACATCAACTCAAGGAGTAAAACGAGTATTTTCTGGAATTCGCGCTACAGGCAGACTACATTTGGGAAATTATTTCGGTGCAGTTAAAGGCATGTTGGAATTACAAAATTCTAACCAATATGAGACTGTTTATTGTGTGGTAGATGTTCATACAATCACAACACCTTATAAAATCGAAGAGCTCCGAGCAAATAAACGGGAAATTATTTTGGATTATTTAGCCGCCGGTCTAGATCCAAAAAAAAGCATGATTATTTATCAATCTGACGTTCCTGAACATACTGAACTGGCATTTTATTTTTCTTCGATCATGTCAATTGCCAGAATGCAGCATCTACCAACTTATAAAGAAAAAGTTAAACAACATCCGCAGCACAACACCATGGCATTACTAAACTATCCAATTCTTATGGCGGCGGATATTCTCGTTTACAAAGCTAGTTTAGTTCCTGTGGGAATTGATCAAGAACCGCACTTGGAAGTCGCGCGGGAAGTGGCGCGAAAAATGAATCAGCAGTTTGGAATGGATTTTCCCGAACCGACTCGTTTCGTCACCAAAGGAGAATACATCCCATCACTAAAAGGTGAGGGAAAAATGAGCAAATCAGTTGAGGGAAGTTATATTAACTTAACTGACTCGCAAGACGAAATAAGAAAAAAAGTTAGATCAATTCCTACCGCATCAACTGTTGGAGGAGAAATGAACGAAGGTGTAAAAACATTATTTACCTATGCTGATTTATTTGTACCTCACTTAGTGGAACAATATAAAAAAGCTTACAAAGACGAAACACTTAAATTCGTCGAACTTAAAGATGCCATTGCACAAGCAATTTATGACGAACTAAAACCATTTCAGGAAAGACGAAAAGAGTTTGAAAAAAACCCGGCTTATGTTGATTCTGTCATCAAGGACGGAGCAACAAGAGCCTGCGCCATCGCCAGCAAAACCGTCAAAGAAGTTAAGGAGAAAATGGGATTAGTATAGGTAATTTTATGAAAACTCAACCGCTCTATTATCAGAATCCGTATAAAACAGAACTTGAATGTAAGGCTCTTTCAGTTGAACAATCAACGATCTTTTTAAATGTAATCCTCGATCAAACAATTTTTTATCCAGAAGGGGGCGGTCAACCATCAGATCGCGGAATGTTAGGTGACGCAAAAGTGGAGTATGTTCGTTTAATGAATGGTGAAATAATTCATCAGATAAAAGGAAATGTAGAAAAAGATCAATTGATTAAGGGAACACTCGACTGGAACTGGCGATATAAATATATGAAAATTCATTCTGCTGGACATTTACTACATGATGTATTAATGACACTAACAAAAAAATTAACTCCCATAAGAGGAGGTTATGGAAAAAAAGCTTTTCTGGAATATAAAGGAGAGATGGATTTGTCATTAAAAGACCAGATCGAGCAAAAGGTTAATCAAACTGCTCAAACAGGTATTGAAATCATTACCAAGGAATCAAGTTATAATGAATTATCTTCTAGCTGTGAATTTTTACCACCAAACTTACCAAAAGACAAACCGTTAAGAATTATAAAAATTGGTGATTTTCCACCGATGCCCGACGGCGGTATTCATGTAAAAAATACGAAAGAAAT
>PFTH01000073.1 GCA_002789465.1 Candidatus Roizmanbacteria bacterium CG_4_9_14_0_8_um_filter_34_12
ATAATTTTAATAATTTCTTCAATCTTTCCACTTTTCTGTTCCCCTGTCTTCATATTTTTTAACTTAACCAAATTTTTCTCCACTTCCTCCGGACCGATGATTATAACAAAAGGAATTTCCTTGCGATTGGCATACTTTAATTGCTTGTCGAGTTTGACTGCAGGATCAGGATATAATTCAACAGCTATATCTTTATTGCGCAATATGTTACTGACGTTAATTGAGTTATTCCAAAGATCTCCAGAAAAGACGGTAACGAGAACTTTCGATATTGCTTGAAAATTGGGAACTAACCCACAAGCAATCACTGCTTCCAATGTACGGTCAAATCCAATTCCAATACCAGTCCCAGGTATTTTTTGTCCACTAATTTTTTCAATTAGCGCATCATATCTTTCTCCTCCACCAACCGAACTTCCATATTCGGGAATAACGATTTCCCAAATTGGTCCTTGTGAATAGGAAAATGAACGGGCTAAGGTCGGTTCAAACTTAAACCAGTCTTTTGAAAATCCTGATGTTGAAAGATAATCAAAAATGATTTTGATTGTATTATCTGGTTTAATGTTTTTAACTTTTTCTAAATATGATTTAGCGGCATTTAATTCAATTCCTTTAGCAACCATTTCCTTAATGACTCCGTCTGAACCTGACTTTTTTAGTTTATCTATAGTTGCAATCGCTGTGTATGGCACATCTTTCATTAAATCGCGATTATTAATAAGCGCGGTTACGTTTTTAAACCCTAATTCACGATAAATATCTAAAGTAACTGCAATAACTTCAGCATCAGCCAATGGCGAAGAGACTCCGAAAATGTCGATATCAAATTGAGTAAATTCACGATAGCGACCTTTTTGTGGTTTTTCCGACCGGAAGGCCGGTTGTATTTGGTATCTTCGAAAAGGAAAAATTAGTTGATTAAAATATTGACCAATCACACGGCAAGTTGGGACAGTTTGGTCATATCGAAGGGCTACGTTTCTATTTCCTTGATCTTTGAATTTATAGAATAGCTTCTCGTCTTCTCCAATCTGTCCGGCAAAAAGTTCCAATGGTTCAAGTGTTGGTGTTTCTAAGGGTTCATATCCCCATGATTCACATACTTTTATCATCTTATTTTTTATCCATTGTCTTTGCATTGCTTCAACGGGCAGGAAATCTCGAAAGCCTTTTAGTGTCTGCAGTGGAATTTTTTTATTATCCATATTGAAATTATACAAAACTAATAATTAATTAGGAACTGTTTGCAAATCTGGCTGCTTCATCAGCATAAATTTGAGTGCAGTCGATAAGTTTAATATCTGTATTTATTTGGTTTACTATCATTGGGAGATCAGTGCAGGCAATTAAAACCGCTTCTGCTCCACGTTTTTTCATGCTCACTATAATTTTTATTAATTTTCCCTTGTCAAGTCGAGAAGTTTTACCAGCGAGTTGGTTCATTATTACTTCAGTTAGCATCAATTGTTCCTGATTATCTGGTTTAATAAGAGTTATTCCTTTTTCTCTAAGTTCCTGATTATAAACTTGTTTTGTTATTGTGGTTGATGTTGCAAGAATTCCAATTTTACAAATATTTTTATTCATCAGATATTGAGCAGTTGTAGTTGCAATTCCTAAGATAGGTATTTTGACTTCACGTTGCAAAAGTTTGAGCAGAAACTGAATCGCATTACACGCTATAACAATAAAATTACAGCCTACATTTTGAAGTTTTTTCGTAGCAGTAATTAGCATACTAAGAGTAATTTTTTCATTTTCCAAACTTTCAACTACATCAGGAATTGGTATACTATCGATGAAAATTTCCGGAAAATCTTTGTCGTACTTAGCACCAAAATTAATTTGATAATATTTAATTATCTTCATATACAAATCAGCTGTTCCTTCCGGACCCATACCGCCGATGATTCCAATTGTTTTTTTCATAATATTAAATTAATTAGTAATATCCTCCTTCGTTCAGGTTCGTCTCGAGGCTTACAGCCACGCAGCCGAAACTTCACTTCGGAAGGATTTACTGTCACTAACTCTCATAAATTCGAAAAGTGACAGTATAAAAAAACCCTCCGTTTGGAGGGCGTTTTGTATCTTTTTTACACAAACAACTACCCTCCGAAAAGAGGGTGATGATGAAATTCACTTTGATTACTTTTTCGTTTCATAATAACAATATTATAACAATTAATTTAATAAATATCCATTTAATTTTTATGCTTCAATAAATTAATTAATTGAAGCATACGTCATTTAAGTAGAAATATTACAATTAGAAGTTAGAGTTAAGATAAAATTGATTTTATAGACCCGTAAGTTTCTTTTGCTCAAGATATTTTTGATAACGCCATGCGTTTTTCCAGTTAACGCCATACCTTCCCGGTGAAAATAATCCAGCAAAGATATTTTCCAAAATAGAGACGATTTTATCTTTCGCTAAAATTCGTTGAAAAGCTGGAATTAATCCTTCACTTCTTTCCATTAATAATCTGAATTTAGAAATTGTTGCTTGAGACACTTTTAACGTTTCACTGATCTGGCGGTAATCAATATTTTTAAGGATAAGATAGACAATTGCTATCCGTTTAGCAATCATAATTCTTTCAGTTGGAGAAAGTAGGTCTGTAAGAATTAAATCAAACTCAGATTTATCTGAACTGTTTCCTACTATTTCAAAAACAAGTACTCCTAGTTTTTCCAACAACTCCCCTTTGACTTTAAATTTGGAAATTCTAGTCATGCTTTAATAAATTAATTAATTGAAGTATACGTCAATATTGATTACTCTTTCTAAGAGTAAAGATACAATAAAAATTTGTCAACGGACTATAAACAACATTTGTGGAATTTTGGATTATCTTAATAAGATATTTTTGATGAATAGCAAAAAATATATTAAAGTATAATAATATCTATTATTTTATGAATTAATGTATGACAACCATTTATCTTGTTAGGCATGGGGAATATGAAAATCCAAGACAAATTAATCCAGTTCGGTTAAAGGGGTTTCCTTTGTCAAACGAAGGAATCGTGCAAATGGAAAGGAATGCAAATTACTTTAGAAATAAAAATATTAAGATAATTTATTCAAGTCCGATTCTTCGGACTAAACAATCAGCACAAATATTGAAGAGATTATTAAAGATTCCACTAATATTTTCAAAATCCATAATAGAAGTTTCATCACCAATTCAGGGGAAGAGTTTTTTAGTACTAAAAGAAATAGAGAAATATGGAGATTCCTTTAAGCTACCATATCATCTTCAGAAAAAAGGAGAAACAGTGGAACATGTATATAGACGGATGAAAAGATTATTAAAAAAAATACTTATTAAATATCAAAATAAAAACGTAATTATTGTTTCGCATGGAGACCCGATTATGGTTTTAGCCCTAATAGAGTCAGGTAATCCAATTGATAAACAGCATGCCATTCATTCTTATTTATCGGTTTTACCATATGTTCCCAAGGGTGGGATAATTAAAATTGAATACAACAAAACGATCTTTAATTCAATGGAACATATAAATTTTTAATAAAGACACCACAAAATAAAAAAGGATTTTACCGATATGCTTCAATTTTAAGACTGGTTGTTTTGATTTCTTTGTTTCGCCAATATTTAACTTGAACAGTATCCCCCACTTTTTTTTGCAAAATCATTTTGGCCAAAGTTTGATCGTCGTCACCCTTAACCTTATTACCGTCAAACTCAGTGATGATATCTTCAGTTTCCAAACCGGCTTTTTGAGCAGGAGAACCTTCCAAAACTTC
>PFTH01000149.1:0-3763 GCA_002789465.1 Candidatus Roizmanbacteria bacterium CG_4_9_14_0_8_um_filter_34_12
CGCCGGCCACTCACATGTTGGATTTAGGGTGATTGCTAGTGAGGAGGAAAAAGGGTTAATTGAATGATTATTTTTGATATACTCCTTGACGATGAAGGATTGAAACTATCCAAATTTCTTTTTTTCTTTCATTAATAAAGTAAACAACTCTATACGGCCATGCTTTGAGCGACCTGGTTTCTTTATATTCTCCCGAAAGCTTTTTACCTATGAAGGGTTCATTGTCAAGAAGAATTGTTTTTTTATCAATCTTTTCTTTATCTGGTTGCGATAGGTTTTTATATTGTTTTTGCGCTTCTCTAGTTAGAAAAACGTTCATAGGGTTTTAAAATGAGCGCCTTGTCTTTTTTTAGCTTGTTTTAAACCTCTTAAAATACTTTTCTTTGCTCCTGGAATCGCTAAAACCTCAGCGGTTTCCTCGAGAGACTCAAGTTCATTAAGGCTCAAAACTACGGCTTTTGGCTTACCAGAAACCGTTATCACCAATCTTTTCATATAAGTATCAACCTCATCAATTAATTTGGGTAAATTGGAACGGAATTGGGAAATAGCTATAGTATTCATATGTAGAAAGTGTACAAAACCTTGTACAATTTGTCAAGAGATTTCACTCTTCTTTAAAGTCATTGCGCCAGAGGAGGAAAAGGGATTGATTGAGTAAAAAATAGTTAATAAGCAGATCAAATTTTTTGAAATAAATAATCTTCTGCGGCACTCAATATTAAAGAAAGCATATTTTCTTGATATATAATTCTACTTTTATTTTCTAACTGTTTTATTTGAGTTTCGCTAGTCATATTTCTAAATCTTTCTTTTATTATTGAAGATGCTCTTCCATCATTCTCAATTAAGTATAAAAGTGCCCGTGACGCTAAGGCAACCTTATCTTTCGTATATTTTTTGTTACAAAAATCGTTAATAAATTTCATTTTTATTTTTTCGTCTAATATTTGAGGGAGAGATTGTGGGTCTGTAAGAATTTCTTCTTTGATAAAATAACTCCATGGCAGAATCAAAGTCTAATTTTATAAGTCCTTTTAATCTAGAAAGGCTCGTTAGATTATATCTATATTCTCTTACAAAACTATCTTCAGCAGAAGTAAAATGAAATTCTTTTGATCTTAATGATAGTATCGTTGCTCTATTTATTGCTGAAGTTATTTGATTAATTTTTTCTGCCTCTCTTTTTTTTCTTATTTCTTTTTTTAATAGATTAAGATATTTTTGTATATTTTTTTCGTTAAGAGTATATGAAAGAGTAGAATTAGCTTCAGAATTTAGTTGACCATGTTTTTTTAGTTTTGAAGCATATTGTTCAACCAATGTTCTTTGTTCTCTTAAGTTAGTAATAACATTTGATTCTATAGCCTCTTCGTGACTTGGCTGTAATAAATAGGAGAAACTTTTAGCTAAACTCATTATGGATTCAACAGAAAGAGGAATACCCATTGATTTTTCTTCGCTAAAATCTATTAATCTTACTATTGGAAGACTAGTTTTTTTATCAACCCAAATAGCATCGTCATAATCTTTGTATGCAATCCCTGTTTTCTGTAATAACTCATATATCGTTCTTAATTCTTGTTTTGTATAATTTATTTGTTCAGAAATGGGTAAATCATAATACAGGCGATGGTCTGCATAATCAGAGACGTCTTCAACTAACATGTATGGTCTTTTATTTGTTTGTTGGCCAGTATTAAACATTTCGATATTTGGATCATAATCAACCATTCCTTCTCCCAATAACTGGGGAACATTTTCCGTACCGGTTTCATTACATAACCTCATCAAACTCGCTTCTGGTGCCTTTTTGTCTAAGCCATCAAAATTAATAAACTTAGGAATCTTACAAACAGCTTTTGTTCCTTCTTCTCCTAATGCTTTTAAAACATCAGACCTTCTATTTGGTTCGTTTTTATTTATTGGTTCACGTCCAATTCCAAATTGTTCTTCATCTCCTTTAAGTACAGCTCCACATTGTATGACTTTTTCTTGTAAAATTGGTTTTTTGGTATTGGATACGATTATAAATTGTACTTGAGAAGCGTTCTTTACTTCTGGATTTCCATTCATTATTTTATTATAACATTCAGATATCTCTATTTTTATATTAAAGAGAGGGATAAATCTGTACATCTGTACAACTTGACAACATATTTAGCTTCATTTATAATAACCTCATATGAAAAAAACCAGTGTTTTTCTTTTAAGAGATAATTTAGCTTCATATTTAAACGAGGTGACAAAAACCGAGGTCCCCCTAGTGGTTTGTAAATATAGAAAACCAATTGCGGTCATCATGCCGCCAAAAAAGGAATTAATAAAAGATGATGTTGATGAATTTTTTGGCTTTTTGGGTGGGGGCGAAACTGGAGACGAATTAGTTAGACGAATTCGAAGAAATAAAAGAGAAAAAAAATATGTGGAAAATTTACGTAAAGGAATTAGATGAAAAATATATTTGTTGATACAAACGTTCTAATTGACTATTCAAAAGGCTTTGGGACAAAGTTAAAACCTCTCTTGAGCGAACAAAAAGAAAATTTGGTTCATTTATATATAAATCCAATTATTATTATTGAATATATGAATGATTATAATCTTACAAATAAAGAAAAAGTGCTTAAAGCAAAAAAATTTTTTCAGAATTTTATTCTGATAGATGTCAATAAAAATATTGCCTATATTACTGCCAATCTTTTAAGAACAAAACAAATTTCATATATTGGCGATGCCCTTATTGCCGCTACCTGCCTTGAAAACAAGTTGGAATTAATGACCAATAATCAAAAAGATTTTAAAAAGGTTAGGGAGTTGAAATTTTTTAATATTTTCTAACGGTACATCACCGGCTTTTCGGTTTGGGGAAGAACCATGTTTTTTTTAATTGCCTATTGACATCTTTTGTTGTGTTTGGTATAAAATAGTTATGTTAAATCAGATAAACATTCCAAAAACATATACCCCTGAGCAGGTAGCCTCTATTTTGCAGTTGACTAAAAATACGGTCTACGATCTTATTGGTCGAGGTGAAATCGTAGCTAAAAAAATCGGTAAAGTTTACAGGATTCCTGTTACTTCAGTTTATTTTGCTCTAACTGGCATGGACTATGACCTGTATTTGGCTGAAAAAGAAGATTATAAAAATCTGGAAAAAGTTGAAAAGACGATCAAAGAAGTAAGAAAAAATTTATAATTTATGGTTAATGTCTTTCTTGACTCTGATGTTGTCATTTCTTCATTAATTTCTAATCTTGGAGTTGCCTATCAACTTATCAATAACAAAAAAATTGATTGTTTTATCTCTAATATTTCCTATCAAGAACTTCTGTTAGTGGTAAAAAAACTGAAAATCGATGATGAAAAATTAAAAGCCATTGTAAAAGAAAGGTTTAAAATTATTAAACTCTCGCAGAGTTTAAGACAAATAAAATCATCATATAAAAATTGTGTTAAGGACCCAAATGATACTCACATTGTTGCCGGAGCCGTAGAATCAAGTGTTAATTTTTTAGTTAGCTATAATATTAGATATTTTGAAATTAATAAAATTAAAGAAAAATATAATATTCGAATAATGACACCAGGAACTTTCTTACAATTTTTAAGAAGTAAATAAAAGAGAATTATTTCATCTATACATCACTGGTTTTTCTTTTTGAGGAAGAACTAAGCTCATCCTGCGGGCTTTGACATTAATTCTTTCAATATAGGCTTTGATTTTCTGGCCGATTTTTATCTCTTCATTACCAGTTAGCTT
>PFTH01000149.1:3782-4190 GCA_002789465.1 Candidatus Roizmanbacteria bacterium CG_4_9_14_0_8_um_filter_34_12
TGAATTAGGCCCTCAACTCCCGGCTCAAGGCGGATAAAGTAGCCGTATTTTTCCTTGCGTACTACTTCACCTTCAACTTCTTTGTCTTTCGGATACTTCTCTTCTGTTTTGCTCCAAGGATCAAGAGTTAGTCTTTTTAAGGAAAGATTTAACTTTAGGTCTTTTTCATTTTTTTCAACCATATAGACATTAATTATGTCGCCAACGGTGACATGGTTGGCAGCGCTGGAGACTTTTTCCCAAGAAATTTCTGAAATATGAATTAGGCCCTCAACACCATCGACCTCGCAAAAGACGCCGAATTCGGAAGCGCCCAAAACCTTAGCTCTATATATTTTTCCTTCTTTGATGGCGTCAAACTTTTTCTTCAGGTCTTTTTGAGAAATCTTTAAAACTGAAGCTTTTTGG
>PFTH01000153.1 GCA_002789465.1 Candidatus Roizmanbacteria bacterium CG_4_9_14_0_8_um_filter_34_12
TCTTTGACGCGGTTTAATAAATATTCCGGCACGCGAATTGATATTGATCTCGAGGTTGGCTTTAAATTTGGAAAACTAACTTCCTCTAAATCATCGACCTCATAATATTTAGACAAATCAGTATTTGCCCAAAAATCCCTTTCTTCATCTTCCGTTTTAAATGATGGAAGTGTTAATTTTTTTTTCATATAATAATTCCTCCTTTCTATTTGTGTCTCTCGCGGAAATAATTCTAATCTTTTTTCTCCTTATTGTAAAAACCACAAATAATAATCTCCCTTGTTTTGTTTTTCCCATGATCCGAAACCTTTCTTCGTTGTTTGAATGGATGTGGTCTTTAAAAATAAATCTTTTTCTATCTATAAACGTTTCTTCTGCTTCCATTTCCATTACGTCGTGTTTTGTCTTGTTTTTTCCAATATTCCCCTCCTCCCATTGAAACTCAACAGCCTCTTTATTAATCTTCATGTATATACTAGATTATACAATTTTATAATGATTTATCAAATTAAGTCAGTAAAAAATATCAATTTATTTTTTCACCGGAACTACGTTAACCTTTCCATTCCCTTCCAAATTCAATACATTCACCAGTTCTCCGCTCGTCGGTAAAACAAATTTAGTGTTTTTTTCCAAGACAGTTGAGGCCACTTCCATCCGGCGCCAGGCTTGCGCTTTAGTGTCAAAATATTTATTTGCAGCCATAGCAACTTTTTGAATTGCACTAGCCTCAGCATCGGCACGAAGGATTTTCGCCTGAGCATCTCCTTCAGCCCGTAAAATTTCTGCGGATTTCTTTCCATCTGCCTCCAAAATCTGACTTTGTTTTATCCCTTCAGACTGTAAAATTGATGCCCGCTTTTCCCGTTCGGCTTTCATCTGCAAACTCATTGCTTGGGTAATTTCTTGAGGGGGTTCGATCTTTTGCACCTCAACACGGGTTACTTTTACACCCCAGTTGTGAGTTACCTCATCCAACACATCTCGTAAATTAATGTTAATCAAATCGCGGGCCACTAAAGTTTCATCAAGTAACTTGTCCCCCACCAAATTACGTAAATTAGTCTGTGCAAGAATCGTTGCTGCCATATCAAAGTCCTCAACTTCAAACTCTGCCTTCACCGGATCAATCACTTTATAATAAATTACCGCATCAACCGTTACTGTCACATTATCTTTTGTAATCACCTCTTGAGGATTGACTTGAATCACCTTTTCCCGTACATCAACCGTGATTAGACTTTCAACATATGGAAGAATCAAGTTTAATCCCGGTTCAGCAACCGACTTAAATTTTCCCAGACGCAACACCACCCCTTTTTCAAACTGATTAATAATCCGAACTGATTTGAACAAAGTCACTAAAGCCAAAATAACGAGAATTATAAGTAATGACATAGGTTTAAATTACTAATTTTTAATTGGTCTAATTGACCTAAACAAATCCCAATTTGGTGCTTATTTAGGTTAATTAGAAATTAGATCAATTAGGTCAATTTACTTTTAATGTCACACCCGATACTGACTCAATTGTCACTTCCTGTTCTGGAACAATTGTTTTATTGCTTTCTGCCCGCCAAACCTCACCCTCAAACTTCACCTGTCCAGGATGATTGGGTTCTATTTTTTTAACAACCACTGCTTTTTTCCTAAACAATCGTTCTACATTAGTCTCTTTGGTATCAATTGATAGTTTTTGTTTAACAAAACGTCTTCCAACAATCAAATAAAGTAGTGTTAAAATGATTGTGCTTATTAAGGCAGTTGTAAATGAATTAAGAAGTGTCCCTAATCCTCCAGAGATTACAAAAATAACCCCAACCAAAAGAAGATCAAAACCCGTTACCGCGCCCATCAAAATTTCGAGCACCATTGCTCCAATTCCTATAATTATTAAAATATAGTTATTATCCATACGTCATTATTTTAACATAATTTTTGCTACAATTGATTTCATGCAAATTATTGCAGATCTGCATATTCATTCAAAATTTTCTCGTGCGGTTTCACCAAAAATGGACTTACCGGAAATTGCCTCTTGGGCTGATAAAAAAGGAATACAGTTGATGGGAACCGGAGACTGGACGCACCCGACTTGGTTTCAACATATAAAAAACACGCTTGAAGAAACAACGAGTGGAATTTATAAAATTAAAGGGAGGAATTACAATGCCCGTTTTTTATTATCCGTGGAAATTTCCAGTATTTATTCACATGGTGGGCAAGGAAGACGTATCCATAACTTGATATTTTCTCCATCAATCGCAACGTGTGAAAAAATCAATTTTGCACTCCAAAAAAGAAACTGCAATCTTCGCTCTGACGGACGACCGATTATTGGACTATCGTCAAAAGAACTACTTGAAGTGATTATGGAAATCGATGAGAAGTGTTTGTTAATCCCCGCTCATATTTGGACACCATGGTTTGCGTTATTCGGTTCAAAATCAGGATTTACTTCAATAAAAGAATGTTTTGGTAATCTCGATAAATATATTTACGGAGTGGAAACCGGCCTTTCCAGCGATCCAATCATGAACTGGCAGATTGCCGAACTTGATAACCGCTCAATTCTTTCATCGTCAGACGCACATTCCGGACCGAAAATCGGCCGCGAAGCAACCGTCTTTGTCCCAACAATGAAACAATTTAACCCGCTTCGCCAAAGCTCCAACGAGGTAAACAATTTAACAATTAGTTTTACATACCAAGATATTGTTGACGCAATAAAACAAAATCCAAACGGTAAATTAAAAATTGGATATACGATTGAGTTTTTTCCAGAAGAAGGAAAATATCACTGGTCTGGACATCGTGCGTGCAACATAAAATATACTCCTGATGATGTTGTGAAAAATGGGAAGACCTGTCCTGTTTGCCACCAAACACTAACAATTGGAGTAGAAAACCAAATTAGAGATAGGTCAACGCGAATAATTACAGTAGATAAGTTGCGGCTAATTAAAAACTCCGCAGGAATGACTTTTGTTTATGATCCGGAAAAAAAACGTCGACCATTTGTTTCCCTTGTCCCCCTTTTGGAAGTTTTAACTGAAATTAATGAGGGATCAGCTACTAAGGCTCTAGAAAAATATAATCGTTTAGTCAATATAGCTTCCGAGTTTGACATTCTATTACGTAAACCATGCGCGGAAATTAATACATTGGGTGGAGAGAAACTTGCACAAGCAATACAAATCATCCGTAATCGCAAAGTTTATATTAATCCTGGTTATGATGGTGTATTTGGAACAGTAAAAATTTTCAATGAACCGGTTGATTCCAATAAAACTGAACTAACGTCGGTAGAAGAAAAACAACCAACACTGTTTAAATTGACCTAATTGATCTAATTTCTAATTAACCTAATAAATTTCCAATAATTAATATCCAATTAAGAATTGGGGCTTGATTAGAAATTAGGTTAATTAGAACAATTAAAAATTAATACTAATGATTAATAATATAGTTATATTTATTTTTGTCTTCCTTCTTCCCACCCAACTCGGACGACATTTCTTTTTTCCCTTTTCCTATCTTTCCGGAGTACGGATTGATTATTTAGCGCCAACTATTTGTCTAACTGATCTGTTTGTAATAACACTAATTATTTTTCACTGGAAAACTATATTTAAGGCTTTGCAAAAACTTTATATTCCTTTTATTTTTTCTTTTTTATTTTTTATTTTAATTGCGATTAATATTGCCCAATCATCAATTTGGCAAATCGCTCTTTATCGTTGGATTAAAGTTGTTGAATGGTTGATAGTATTTTATCTTTTTAAAAAGCTAATAAATCGAAGGTTGTTTTTGTTAATAGTCTATGCTTTTTTAGCTGGCGCGGTTTTCCAAACTATCCTTACGCTTCTTCAGTTTATCAACAATCACTCTTTACAAGGAGTTTTTTATTGGTTTGGCGAACGAGCAATAAATCTTTCGCTACCTGATATTGCCAAAGCCTCTTTTGGTGGAAATGAGTTTCTTCGACCTTATGGAACATTCTCCCACCCCAATTCTATGGCGGGATTTTATCTTTTATTGTATTTTTGGGTTACAACCATAAAACTTCCGTCAAAAAAATGGTTTTTACCCCGTAACCAAACAAGTTCGAGGTTACAGGGTCTTCAACCTCTTTTGCAAATGTTTTGTAGTGTTTTGATTCTGTTATCGTTTTCAAAAATTACCATCATTACTTGGATTGTTTTAAATGGTATATATTTATTACAAAAAAATAGTTGGGTTTGCAAAATTTGTGTGTTAGCAAAAATAATCACTCCTTTGATTATTGGATATATTTTTATTACCATTCAGTCTGATCCGCTTTCGTTACAAAAACGTTATGTCTTAATTAATAATGCAATTTCTATCTTTTTGAAACATCCATTGTTTGGTGTTGGCTTGGGAAATTATCTCGTAACACAAAATCAAATCACAAATCAGTTTAAGGAATACTTTCTCCAACCGGTTCACAATATTTTTCTCCTATGGTTGACCGAAACCGGCATTGCCATAACTTTTTTGGCAACCTGGCAGGTTGCCAAATTATGGCATAAATCTTTCGTTTGGATTATCCTGGTGATTTTTATCACAGGAATGTTTGACCACTATTGGCTCACACTTCAACAAAACTGGCTATTGACGGCTGTAATATTTGGATTAATAATAAACAAATATGCAACAACGTAACCAAACCATTGACTCACTTCGCGGTCTTTCAATTATTGCAATGATTGCTATTCACACTTTCGTATTTTATTTGTCACAAAAAGGTTGGGTAGAATTTTCTTGGAATTGGTTGCAGTTTGCCGTTCCAATTTTTGTTTTTTGTTCAGCCTATATCTTTTGGCAAAAACCACTTTCTTTTGAACGGAGCGCTATTTTATCTCACATAAAAAAAAGAGTCATCCGCCTACTTATTCCCTACTATTTATTTTTGTTAGTTTTCTTACCAATAAACTTTATCAAAACCTCTAAAAATTTTAGCTTCACTTATATTTTTAAAAGTCTTACTCTCACTGGTGGAATAGATATTAACTGGTTGGTATTATTATTTTTTATGTTTATTTTTTTACAGATAATTATCGCCTACCTACTTAATAATCATCGTAATTTTTTTTACTTATATATGATTATCGTATTTATTAGTACCATAATTCTTTTATTTATCAGACCAAAATTCGACTATAAATTAATTATGTGGCTACCTTGGTCACTGATCACAATTTTTGCGTATTATTTTGTTAGATTTGAGAAAAGTAAAAAGTGGCTTGTTGGAAGTGTCATCTTTACTGCAGCTTTATTTGTTATTAGTTATCAGATATTAGTTATTGGGAATTATTCTCTAAGATTTTTTAGCAATAAATACCCACCAAATCTGTATATTTTGTCATATGGACTGCTATCAATTGCACTGTTGTTTGTAATTTTTAAGTTTATAAACACTCGCTTTAAAACAATCACAAATATCTTAAGTTTTTATAGTCTTTATTCCTATGAAATATTCTTTATTCAATACGTAATAATTTATCTACTAAACACCCATTTGAAAACCGTCAAATACTCCCCGTTTGGGTTTTTTGTTGTTGTTTTGTTAATTACCACCCTTCTACAACTTGGATTAAACAAAGCCCGCTTTCACATATTACGATTTTAGTTAATTAATTAACTAAAGTAGTTATCTTTTTTCGACATTATAAAGAAGGCCGACGATTTGAATATTGGCAGGAGCACGCAAATTGAAAAAGTCTTTAAATTCGCGACCGTCAAAACTAAAAGAACCACCATCTCCAGAAATGCGCACGGTTGTTGTTTTCCCGGCACCACTGTCCCAATCAATTCCAACATCGGATACAAAATTAATAGGCGACCCTCCACGACTGCGTATTTCACTTTTAACCTTTTCCTGATCCCAGGTATCAGTTCCATCAGGATTTGGTTTATCTGGTTGTGAAAGATGAGAAATTATTCCGTTATCACGTTTTGCCAATGCGAGTGCATTTGCAATATCAGCCAGCTCTTCTGGCTTTAACCAAGCAGTTTTATTATATTCAGGACGACTTCCCCAATCGCAATAATAATATGGTGACGCTTTATCATAAGATTTGTCACTATCGCGTAATTCATTTAAACTACCAAACACCTCCTTTAAGTCTTGTGAATGCTTTGTCCATGGTTTATTACTACTCCAAATTTCACCTGATGTCCAAGTATAACCACCAAAAGTTGATGCATACCAAGCCTTGATAACTTCATTAGTATCGTTTGAAACCATGACCTCTATTCCATCACCACAGTTATTTTTCACTTCATTAACTGCATCCTCCCATCGACCGCCCTTATTATGTCCAAGATAAACCTGACAACTTTGAGTTGTGCAAATTTCTCCACTACCACCATTAGTATAGGCAAATGCAAAAGAAGCTGCGGCAACAACCTGTGCTTTTAGTGCTTGATATGCGCCGTCATTTCCCCAACCTTCTGGCATTTCTCCCAATCCTTTTAAATACTCATGAATATTAACACCCCCATATCCTTGAACATTAAGCTTATTATCCTGAAAATTTCTACACTCGATTCGTACGTTATTATAATAAGCGTTTAATATTTCTTTATAATCTTGACCACTACGCGCTCTTCCGTAGGCTCCCCATTGATTCATTCCAACCCGGTGAGGAATTCCAAAAGTAAAAAAAGTAAAGCGAGAGCCAAAACCAGGGTCCTTTTCGCGGTCGTCCACACAGCCGCCCATCCCAGATCCAGCTGATTGTGGGATATTCAACCCTGCAAGTTTTTGCGCTAAGATTTGTTGTTGACGCCCTGTTAATGATGCAATTTGTTGTTGAATCACCTGATGAGATTGCTGATCTTTTGTAAGCTCTACCTTCACAACTTGCGACTGACGATCGACTTCTTTTTGCAGTATGTTTAGGCGGATCTTTTCGTTTTCCAGTTGTTTTTTTCGTTCTTCGAGATTTTTTATATAAAGCACGATTTGAATAATGGTTTTCCGATCTTCGTCTACAACAGTTTTTTGATAGAAAACATTTTCCATTGACTGCGAAAGGTTGTCTGCTGTAATAAAACTTAGAAGAGTTAAAGCGTTTTTATTGCTGTTTTTATAGTAAGACCTAGCTCTTTCATTTAATAAAATTCGCTGATAGCCCAATGTTTTTTCCCCAAGATTTACTTGTTTTTCTTTTTTTACAATCTCTTCGGCTAGTTGATTTGTTTTTGTTTTTATTGCATCCAGCTCTTGATTAAGTTTTGCAACTTCTTGCTGGCGAGTGTTAATATTTTTACTTAAAGATTCACTTTGTTTTTTTAAGTCAACTAGTTGGCTCTCAATTTCTTTCAACAAATTCTCATCTGCCCACACCACAGTTGTAGTAATTAACAATATTATTACCAATAAAATCAATCCTGCTTTTTTCAACATGCTTTTATTATAACGAAAAATAACTCTTGGTTTAACACCTAATCTTACGCACGTTTCGGGCGAAATAAATTTCGCCCCACAAACGGGCGGGTCACGACCCACCCCTACGTGCGGGCGCGTCACGCCGCACCCCTACATATTTTGGGCGAACACGGGGGTTCACCCCTACATTTGTTTATTTAATTGTTTTATTATTTGATCATTGATAATTGATAATTTTTCTCCTCTTAACCCTTAACCCCTAACTAATAACCCTTAATTTTGTACGGGCGCATCAATGATGCGCCCCTACTTATTTTTTTGATATACTAATTCTATGTTCCGTTTATTTTATTTTGTAATTATTGTTGTTGGATTTTTGTCAATTCTTCAACCTGTAAATGCGGTTGTTTGTGGCCCACTTACAACTCCTGGAAATGAACGTTGTGCCACATGTGATCTGTGCGGAATGTGTCAAAAAGACGGTGTAATTAACCCAACGCCAGGGAACTGGGAAAAATGTCGTAATTGTTTATATCCCACTCTCACAAGCGTTCCCGCTGGCGAATTTGAAACATTAAAAATTGATGCAATCGACAACATTCCCCCGACTCCAGTTTTTGGCGCTCACTATACCATGATTGGTTGTGTTAACACGGGTAGTGGTGGTTTTACAGACAGTCAAGGAACTCTTGGCTCATCAACGCTTGCTAATAAACTACTTGATTTTATATTTAAGATTGTGGGCGCAGTGGCATTTTTATATTTAATATTTGGGGCATTCACTGTTCTCACCTCACAAGCAAATCCCGAAAAACTCGCCCAAGGAAAAGCAATGGTAGTTGGCGCATTAGTGGGTTTAGTATTTGCGTTAATGTCTGTATTTATTGTTAGTTTAATTGGAAGCGGAATCTTAAAAGTACCTAGCTTTGTCTCACCCACCTCAACTCCTTAACAAATAAAAATCTTATGATTGTTGTTTATGTGAAAGATTTTTGAAGTACAAACCTATAGATAATCCAGAAACAACAAGTGGAAAAAATAATTCTGGACCTGTGTTTGGAATACTGGTCGTTTTTCCGTTCGAAACTGTAGTTGAATTGTTTGTTTGATACTGATGATAGTTGGTATTTTCTTGGTTATCAGTAGTGTTTTGCGCTTGGTTTTGATTATCTAAAACAACCGTGGTGGGTTGGTCTGTTGGGATAAAAACCGTGGGAGTTGGTGTGGTGCGGCTAAATATTCCACCAGTAAAACTTGGAATCTTGTTTTTTAAGTTTATTCTTCCTGTTAGTACCGCAATAAAAACCACAACCACGACCAAACCCA
Source organism: Candidatus Roizmanbacteria bacterium CG_4_9_14_0_8_um_filter_34_12 (assembly GCA_002789465.1). Classification (GTDB taxonomy): domain Bacteria; phylum Patescibacteriota; class Microgenomatia; order UBA1406; family GWC2-37-13; genus UM-FILTER-34-12. The sequence continues at coordinate 8,744 of PFTH01000153.1, forward strand.
AAATAAAAGAAATTGCCTTATTAAATCCTTCCATATTGGAGATATTATATCATTATAGGATAATAAATGCAATCGGGTTGAATTTGTTTGTTTTTTAGGTTATAACAAATGAAGACTATGGAAAATAACCCTCAACTACTCTTCTCTTGGAAAGCGCCACTGCGCGCCTATAAAAAACGTGGTAAAAAAATCCTACGTTTTTATATTGCCCTATCTCTTCTATTGTCTTTAATCGTATTTTTCTTTGGAGATAGAATTTTAATTATTCCAATTGTTACTTTATTTTTTTTATTTTACGTTTTAACAATCACACCTCCTCCTGACGTAGAAAACAAAATAACAACCTTTGGAGTTGATAGTGCAGGCGTTAGTGTTCGTTGGGAAGCTTTGTCTCATTTTTACTTCACCAAAAAATTTGGAGTTGATATTCTAACGATTATTAGTCATGGACCATATTTTTATCACATGTTTTTTGTGGTACCAGACGAAGAAATTAAAAAAAAGACGGTTGAACTCCTATCACAACACTTAATGTTTCAAGAAAAACCACAACGTTCTTTTACTGATAGGGTGGTTGATTGGTTCTCAAATCTTATGCCTGATGATGAAGAAGATAACCACCTCTCCCAAGGTCCAACGGCATCTAATTATTCAGCTTTGATGCAAAAATTGAAGCAGGTGTCTCTTTAACCCCAAACCGTCTTCCCCACTTCAATACCCCTTCGTCAGAAGATACTAAAAAACCATCCTGTTCTTTTGCGAGCATTATTAAATCTAGGTCTGCTACACTATCAAGAAAACCTAGTCGAGTTGCTTGACGATATCTTTCGCGAAATTTTTTAATCACTGGTCCAATTGTTGTCTGAAAACCACGTTTATCTGTTTTTTGTTTGCCCATCATCAGCTCACCTGCAGATGAAATTTCTTCTTCTGAGATCGTGAGCCCTCGATAATTTCGATTTCGCACATCTTCGATTAAATCATAAAAAATTGTCCCGTTAATGTTAATTTTGTGATAATCTGGTGACTTAATCGTAATCTGAGATAAAAAGTCATTTATAAATGATTGGTTTTTATTCTCAAAAAAGCTTAAGAATTCATCAATAATACAAGGTGGCATAAAAAATATCACAGAACCAATCGTTTTATTTTTTTTAATCAATTGTGTTATGTTTTTTACCACGGTCTCTGTATCTCTTCCCATATTTAAACCAGATCCCATATTGAAAAAAAGGTTTGTGTCAAGAATGTATTTGTCCATACGAATATTATAACGAAGAATTTGCATTATTGACACATTGTTGGTGTCCGACTATATATCTTTGTGCGCTCAAGTTTTTTATCAAACATTTTATTTTGTCTCAAGATAGAAAGATTAACCACACTTCCCTCTTGTCCTCGTATTTCTCGGCATAGATCACGACTATTTTCTATACTTACTGGAATTGAATCAACTTTGGTTATAATGTCGTTTAATAAAATTCCAGCTTTTTCTGCGGGAGTTCCAACAATTACTCGAGTCACAACCGCTTTCCCATTGTCAAAAGTTATCCCAACTCCAACGCCATAATAATATTGTTTTTGATCTAATAATACCTCGGCATTTTTATTATTTAAAAGCTTTCTGTTTATTATTAGCGGTAAAATAAGCAAAAAGACAAAAAGACAGATTAAAATAAATATCTTTGATTTTTTTATAGCCACTTTTTGTTTGTCGGCATTGTGGTAACGTCTTGGGTGATTGACCTCTGAGTGATGAGTCTCTTTGTGCTTGTGATGTTGAGACGTTGTCTTTTTCATAATCTTATGATATTTGTATTTCTTAATAAAATCAAGACCTATTTATTGTTCACAAAAATTCGAGCATTAATAAAATAATATTATAAAAATATATATTTATGGCTGGAAAAAAATAGTGATATATTGTCATGGTATTTAGATACCTTGTTTTTCTACCAGTGGTGCTTTACATTTTAATAGGACACTAAAGAAAAAGCTCAAAGAACAAAATCCAAAAATCAAATTAAATTCAAATAACAAAAACTGATTTAAGATTTATGATTTAATTTTGAGTTTTGAATTTTTGATTTGATTTGAATCTTTGAATTTTGAAATTTGTAATTTATTTTTTGTTATGTTTTGTTTATTTTGTAAAAATCCCGACACTGAGGTGATCGAAACAAGATTGTCTGAAGATGGAAGTACAGTGAGACGACGAAGACAATGTCAAAAATGCGAAAAACGCTTTACAACTCACGAAAAAGTTGAGGACTTACCCATCTTAGTAATAAAAAGCGATGGCCGGCGCGAGCGTTTTGATAGAGACAAATTAAGAACAGGATTGTTAAGAGCAATTGGGAAAACAAAGGTTACCGCAGAACAAGTCGAGACAATTATAGATTCAGTAGAAAAAGATTTAAAAGAAAAGGATCGAGCTGAATTTAGTAGTAGAATTATTGGCGATATTGTGGCACGACAATTAAAAAAGTTTGATAAAGTTGCCTACATTCGCTTTGCTTCAGTGTTTCGTCGTTTTGTAGATTTAGAAGATTTTGAAAAAGAGCTAAAAAAATTATTATAAATTTATCTCGTCTAAGAAAACAACCTATGAAACTAACAGGTATTTCCCAAAAAGTGTTTCTTGATCGCTACTCCCTTAAGGATAAATTGGGGAATCCGATTGAAAAACACCCGGAACAAATGTGGAAAAGAATTGCCAAAACTGTTTCTCAAGTCGAAAAAAAAACCGATCAAAAAAAATGGGAAAAGCGTTTTAACTGGGTAATGGAAAATTTTAAATATGTTCCAGGGGGAAGAATATTGGCTGGAGCAGGAACTGGATATTCTGTTACGTATTATAACTGTTTTGTTATTCCTTCTCCTAGTGATTCACGTGATGGAATATTGGAAACTCTAAAGCAAATGGTTGAAATTATGGCTCATGGTGGTGGTGTGGGTATTAATTTGTCATCACTGCGCCCGCGGGGTGCTCGCGTTAATAAGGTTAATGGTTTTTCTTCGGGTCCTTGTAATTGGTCTGAGCTTTTTTCCGTTGCCACAAAAGACATTATTCAACAAGGAGGAACAAGACGTGGCGCCCTTATGCTCATGCTTTGGGACTGGCACCCAGACATTGAAGAATTTATTACCGTAAAACAAGATTTAGCCCGTATTAATGGCGCAAACTTATCTGTTTGTATTTCTGATAAGTTTATGAGTGCGGTAGAAAAGGATGAAGATTGGTCTTTAGTTTTTCCTGACACTACCGACCCAGAGTATGATCAAAAATGGAACGGAGACCTAGAGGTGTGGAAAAAGCTTGGAAAAAAATTGGTTGTTAAAAAGACCGTTAGAGCAAGAAAAATTTGGAATTTGGTAGCTGAGGCCGCATGGAAATCTGCTGAGCCTGGTGTTGTTTTTATGGAAAGGTATAATAAGTGGCACAACAACTACTACTGGAATAGAATTAATTGTGTTAACCCTTGTGGGGAAGAAGGCCTTCCTCCTTGGGGTGTATGCAATCTTGGATCAATTAACCTCTCTGCCTTAATTAAGGGGGACAGCGTAGATAAAAAGGGAGCGTTTGACTTTGCAACCTTAAAAAAAATTGTTAAGGTTGCTACCCGCTTCCAAGATAATGTGGTTGACATGGACATATATATTTTCCCAGGCATCCGCAAAACCCAACTTGAGGGTGAAAGACGAATTGGTTTGGGAACAATGGGATTGGGAGACGCTCTAATTAAATTACAAATGCGTTATGGCTCACCAGAATCCCTACGCTTCATAGATAAGGTTTATCGAATAATTAGAGATGAGGCCTATCAAACAGCTACGGAAATTGCTCAAGAAAAAGGGGCTTTTCCTAAATTTGACTCAGAAAAATATTTAAATGGTCTTTTTATAAAACAACTCCCCCCAACAATTCGTTCAAAAATACAAAAAAATGGGATTCGTAACTCAATATTATTAATGCAGGCACCAACCGGATCAACATCTTTAATGGTTAACACCACATCTGGAATTGAACCTGTTTATGAGTTTGAATTTGTTCGTAAGGACAGACTTGGACAACATGTTCTAAGGCATTATTTATATAATAGATGGTATAAAAAACATGAAAAAGAAATTACTTCGGGGAAAATAAAAAAACCTGCTTGGTTTGTGTCTGCAAACGAACTTTCTCCTGAAGACCATGTTTATGTTCAAGCAGCAATCCAAAAATATGTAGATGCATCAATTTCAAAAACAGTAAACGCTCCCAAAACCCACACGGTTGAAAATGTAAAAAAACTCTATACCCTTGCATACAAACTGGGTTTAAAAGGAATGGCATATATGCGTGAAGGTTCGCGCACCGGTGTTCTTGAAAGAATTAAGGATAAAACAGCTGAAATCAAAATAGTCACACCAAATTATGTGGTTAAGCCTAGACCAATGGTTGTTCATGGGTCAACCTATCGCATTGATACTCCTGTTGGGGTTGCTTTTATTACAATAAACACCAATGGTGGAGGAGAGCCTCTTGAGATTTTTGTAAATGTAGGAAAAGCTGGAAGTGATGTTTATGCAATGGCTGAGGGACTTGGTCGTGTGATGTCACTTGCTTTGCGATTTGCGTCACATCTTCCCTATCAACAACGGGTTGTAGAAATTGCCAACCAACTTCGAGGAATTGGAGGAGCAAGAACAATGGGTTTTGGAAAAGATCGAATTAGAAGTCTTCCCGACGCCCTTGCAAAAGTGTTGTCAATGCATTTTGGCCTAAATGGTGAGTCAAAAAAAACAGATGGTCACAATGACAAACCTCAGTTGATTGGAGCAGTAACGCAACCATCTTTAATTCAAACACCAGATGTTGGTTCGTTTGATATTTGTCCTAAATGTGGAGAGGTATCGCTCGCCCACGAAGAAGGTTGTAAAAAATGCTATAGTTGTGGATATTCTGAGTGTTAAATAAGACACATAAATCCAAATGACAAAATCCCAATGTCAAATCAATAACAAAATTCAAAACGAAAAATGATTTGGGAATTGATAGAATTGTAATTCTACTTATTTTTGATTTTGTTATTTGAATTTGATTTGAATCTTTGAATTTTGAAATTTGAATTTTATTATTATGTCTATTTACACTCGCACGGGCGACGATGGAACAACTACTCTTTTTGGTGGAAAACGCGTTTTAAAGTCTGATTCACAAGTTGAGGCTTACGGATCTATCGACGAGCTATCTTCTGTTTTGGGAATGGTTATTTCAACGTCTAATAAAAACGGTAAAGTTCTCATATTCGGTATTATTCAAAAGGACCTATATCTCATTATGTCTTTTCTGGCTGGTGCAAAAATACATTTGTCCGTTATAAACGATCATATAAAATTATTTGAACAAGAAATAGATAGGATTACGTTAGGGCTTCCAAAATTAAAAAGATTTATTTTACCAAGGGGGGGTGTTGTTGCAACTTTTCTTCATTTTTCCCGAACCGTTTGTCGACGTAGTGAAAGGGTTGTGGTTTTTTATGCGCAAAAATCAACCCTATTAAAAAATCCTAATGTATTGTTAATTGTTAAATACCTCAACCGCCTCTCTGATTTTTTATTTATTCTTGCTCGTCAATCTTCTAATGAGCACGAAGTTGTTGTATAGTTAAATCATGGCCACTAAAAATTTTACGCCAATCAACCATTTAATCAGCCCCCCAAAGCCAGCTTCTTTTCCAAAAGAAGCTGAACCAATAATAAAAGGCAGTGAAAAAAGTATAATCCAAGAGGTGGTTGAATATGAACCAAGTGGTCATCCAAAAATTATTCAAATTCACCCAGGAACAATTAAACTCCCTCCAGATTTAAAAAAGTTTGGCCTTCAGCCTGTTTCAAACAGCCAATTTTCAAGCTTTAAAAGCGTTACTGTTCCTCTTCGTGACGATCAGGTTTTGGTTGGCTTACATGCCCCTATAACTTCCTCTTTCCGTTGGCTGGCAACTCTGGCGGTTTATATCTTAAGCCATTCTCATATTAAACTTAAAACCGTTGAGAAAAAAACGATTCGTGTTTTTAAAAAGTAGTTATTTGGGGTGGTTACTTTCAGATTGCTTTTTCTATTTCTTCAATAAACCTTTCCTTACCCATCGCGCCTGTAAACTGGGTAATAACTTTTCCTTGGTTAAAAATTATAAAGGTTGGAATTGAAAAAACATTGTATTGAGATGCTATTTGCCCATTTTTATCCACATCAACCTTAACAAAAGATGTCTCTTTTCTTTCTTCAGCAATTTGGTCAATTACTGGTGCTGTTACCTGACACGGCCCACACCAAGGTGCATAAAAATCTACAAAAACCAGTTTCTTACTCTCTAAAACTAGTTCTTTGAAGTTTTTTTCGTCTGCTTGTATAACCATAGGTAAATATTTTAAACACTCATTCTGGAAATAGCAAGTGTTTAATCTTGTAGTAGGGGTTCGTTAACTATTGATTAAAAATTGTTAATTGTTATAATAAACTGTAAATATAATTTGTATAACTTTATGTCCTTGGACCTTATTAAACTTAAGCAAGAAATTGCTTTACTTATTCTTGATAAGTTGGAGAATGTAGAAATTACTCCTGAAAGAGCAGCTCAAATTGCTAAGTTTGTACTCAAGAACTTTCCTGAGAATTTAACCGATGAACAAGTAAGGGTAATCATTCCTAAACTTGGTGATCAATTTCACGAATTGGTAGGAGTTGTCCACAAACACTTAAGCATGTATGAAGAAGGAAATAAAGATAAGAAGATTAAAGTTGTAAATACCTTAATTAAGCAAGCACAACTAGATCAGGTTCAGAACATGTTAAAACAACATTTCACCGAAAAAAACATATGACAGAATCATCTAACCTACCAACTCCGGCTCCACAAGAACATCGCGTTCAATTCCAAAAAGCAGTTGAGACGGTTAAAGGATCGAGAGCGGGTAAGGAACTGGCGCGAGTATTAAAAGTTGTTGATGATAGAGTAAGAAGATTCGTCACCAAAAAACCAGAAAATGCAGTAAAAATGCTTGAGATTGAAAGCCAACTTGATGAC